>CALRZK010000252.1:0-5600 GCA_943372615.1 Bradyrhizobium ivorense
ACGTTCGACCGAGCATGTTGAAGTTGTTGACGTAAACGCCGCCGAGCGTTGCCTGCAACGCGGTGAAGACATCACTCATGTTGAGACCCAGGGCCTGCGCCTTGGCGCGATCGATGTCGAGATAAAGAGACGGGTTCGACGCGGTGAAGGTAGAGAACACGCGTGCCAGTTCCGGATCCTTGTTGGCGGCCGCAAGCAGGCCGCCCGTGACGCTGTTCATGGCCGCAGGATCTTGTCCTTCCAGAGCTTCGAGCACGTATTCAAAGCCGCCGCCCGTCGAGAGACCGATCACGGGTGGAAGGTTGAATGCGACGACATTCGCCTCTCGGACCTTCTGTCCTTCCCGGAACACCTGCCTAATCACGCTTTGCGCCGCATCGGCCGCAGCATTGCGGTCCTCGAACGGCTTAAGGCGAACGACCATAAACGCATTGTTCGGCAAGGCGCCGCCATCGAGCAGAGAATACCCGACGATCGACATCGTATGGCTTACAGCCGGGATCTTCTTGACGATCTCTTCGACCTGTTTCGTCACCTCACCGGTGCGACCGACGGAGGCACCGTTCGGCAACTGGACCATCACGAAGAACGCGCCCTGATCCTCTTCCGGAAGGAACCCGGTAGGCGTGATCCGGGACAGGCCGAAGATGCCGACAGCAAATACTGCAACTGCGACAAGTGAAAAAGCCGAGACTCGGACAAGACGTCGGACCCCGCCCGCGTATTTGTCGCGACTCCAGTCGATCCCTCGCATGACTTTCGCGATGAAACCTTTACGCGGTCCGGAATGCCGCAGGAAGATCGCGCAAAGGGCTGGCGACAAGGTCAGGGCATTGATAGCTGATATAAGCATCGCGGCGCTGATCGTAACGGCGAATTGTCTGAACAAGGTGCCCGAAACCCCTGGTATGAAGGCGATGGGGACGAACACCGACAGCAGGACGAGCGTGATCGCGATGATCGGCGCTGTGATCTGGGACATCGCCTTGCGCGTCGCTTCCGTCGGCGACAAATCCGGCTCCTCCTCCATCACGCGTTCGACGTTCTCGACGACAACGATGGCATCATCGACCACGATGCCGATCGCAAGTACCATCGCAAGCAACGAAACCGTGTTGGCCGAATAGCCCATCGCTAAAAGGACAGCGAACGACCCGATCAGGCTGACAGGCACGGCAATGGTCGGCACGATGGTAGCCCGAAGACTGCCGAGAAAAAGGTAGACGACAATGACGACGAGAACGAATGCTTCGCCAAGCGTTCGGAGGACTTCGTGGATCGTGTCGGCTACGAACGTGGTGGTGTCGAACTGGACGAGGTATTTCAGGCCTAGGGGGAAGCGCGGCGAAAGTTTTTTCAACGTATCCTGAACGGCAGCGGCCGTCGTCACCGCATTGGCGCCGGGAGCGAGGTAGATGCCGATGCCAACGCCCGGGCGTCCGTCGATCCTGGACTCCGAGTCCAGGTTCTGGGCGCCGATCTCGACGCGGGCCACGTCGCCGACGGTGAGAATCGAGCCGTCCGGATTGGCCCGCAGCACGATCTTCGCGAACTGCTCGGGCGTCGATAGCCGCCCCTGGGTCTGCACGTTGAACTGAAACTGCTGATCGTCGCTGATCGGACGGGCACCGACGCGGCCAACGGCCGCCTGCGTGCTCTGGGCGCGAATGGCGTTCACGACATCCGAGGGAGCGAGATTGAGGCTGGTCAGACGCTGGGTATCGAACCAGATCCGCATCGAATAATTCATTTTCGCGAACAACGATGCCTGACCGACGCCTGGCGTGCGCGAAATCGCGTCAAGGACGTTGACCACGGCATAATTTGTGATGAAGACTGGGTCCTGCTCGCCGTTCTCGCTGTATAAGACGACGAATTGCAAGATGGCCGAAGACTTCTTCTGTACCGTCAGTCCCTGGAGCTGCACCTCCTGCGGCAACTGCGCCAGGGCGGCCTGAACCCGGTTGTTCACGTTGACGGTGTTGATGTCGGGGTTCGATCCGAGCGCAAAGCTGGCCGTGAGCGTGTAGGTGCCATCGTTGCCGCTGGTCGATTTCATATACAGCATCTTATCGACGCCTACGACCTGCGCTTCGAGGGGCTGCGCCACGCTCGCTTCCACCACCGAAGCGGAAGCGCCGGGAAACGTTCCGCTGACGGTAACCTGCGGCGGAACGATATCAGGAAATTGCGCGACCGGAATCTGAGTAAGGGCCAACAGGCCCGCAATACAGGTCACGAACGCGATGACGATGGCCAACCTTGGTCGGCTGATGAAAACCGAAGAGATCATTTCGCGGCACCCGAGTTTTTCGGAGCGACGCCCCCCGGTGCGTTCGGATCCGACCGGTCCATGGTGGACTGCATTTGCGCGCTGACAGGCCCGGGAGCGACCGGCTGACCGGGCCTGGCGCGTTGCACGCCCTCCGCAACCACTTTGTCACCGACCTTCAGGCCATCGACCACGGAGGCAACCTCAGCGGTGGACTGACCGAGTTTGATACGCCGCTGCTCGATCTTGTTCTCCGCCCCCACGACAAACACGTAGTCGCCCTTCTGATCGCTCAACACGGCAGCGCGCGGGATCGCGGGAAGAGAAACGGGCGCCACGCCCTCGAGCAGAACGGTGACGAACTCGCCATCCGTCAGTTCGCGGTCGCCGAGCGTGGTCTTGGGATTGGGGATTGTACCGCGCACGGTCAAAGTATCGGTGTTCCGGGAGATCGTGTTGTCAGCAAAGTTCAGATGACCGGTCTGCCTGTAGGTTCGGCCATCAGGAAGCTTCAGCCGGATCACGACGGCGTTGTAGCCGCCCTTCCCCGCATATTGCGTCCGCAGTTCCAAGACCTGGCGGACCGAGATCGGGAAGGTTACGTACATCGGGTCCTGACTGACAATGGTGGTCAGTTCGCCCGATGTTGGGGTGACCACGTTTCCTTCGGTGACCGAGGTTCGTCCGATGCGGCCGTTGATGGGCGACCGGATATCCGTGTAGTCCACGTTGATCTGCGAGAGACTGACCTGTGCCTGAGCGGCCTGAACCTGAGCCTCGAGGCTCTTCTGGTTGGCGATCGCCGAGTCGAAGTTGGCCTGCGTACCGGCGGGTCCCTGCAGAAGTATACGCTGCCGCTCCGTGGTTGTCGTCGCATTCTGGAGCGTGGCCTGGAGTTGCGCGACCTGCGCCTTCTTGGCGTTCAGGTCCGCTTCGAAAGACGCTCGCTCAAGCGCGTAGAGCCGGTCGCCAGTGGCAACCTCGTTGCCTTCCTCGAACAAGCGCTTGTTGAGGAAGGCCGTCACGCGTGCCACAACGCTGACGCGATTGACCGCCTCGACGCGGCCGAGAAACTCGCTCGTCTCGATGATCGGTCGTTGGGCGACGTCGATGACGCCGACTGCAGGCGGAGCGCTTTGCGGAGCCTGCGCAACTGCAGGTCCGGAGACAGCCACAAGGAGGAACGCTCCAATCGGGATGGCCTTATTGGGAAACATCGTGTCTATCCTGGTGGGAATGAGAGAGCCGAAGTTGAACTGAATTTTCGAGATCAAATTCCCTCGGAGCGAGGTCCGACCGCCTGCGCTCTGATCACGCGCAGCAGTTTCCGCTCGATGATCTCGAGCGCGCCGTAGAATTCTTCAAGCGATGTATCGTCGAGCGCTTCGAAAAGCCTGCTCCTTGCCGGGTCAGGGCGCGCGCGAAGCCGCTGGATTCTCGCCCTTCCTTCCTGAGTAAGCGACAGGATCGCCATCCTGCTGTTCCATGGCGCGATTTCACGCGCGAGGTAACCCAATATCTCAAGTTGCTTGGCCTGTCCGACGACGAAACGGACGTCGCGCATGAGAGATTTGGCCGCCTGAAGTGTCGTCACGCCCTTGCCGCGATCCAGATCAACGACGGCGAGAATGAGGTTAATGTGGTCAACCGATACATCAAGGCTGTCCGCCCAAAGCTCCTTCAGACGGCTCAACTGGTCGTTGATCGCGCCAATCTTGCGAAGGGTATCGCGCTCCGCACTGGACCGCGTCGACCATCCGCTCGGCAAAAGCTCCGCTCGATCACTTCCGTCAGTTTCCATCGCGCTTCGGGAGATTTGACTAGAACTAAACGGAACGGTATCGTAAATCATATAGGGATTGCAAGCCGCCTCGGCACAAATGTGCTCGCCCGGAGGTCCCGTAATGGAGTATATGACAGCAAGCCGGAAAAGAGAGCCGCACGCTTGGACGTCCCTTTCTCCGCATCCTAAAAATCGGTGACCGGGAAATTCCCTAGGTCCGGTTTCGATCGCATGTCCATCGAAGTGATTGCGCTCGCCGGCGAAACCTCTAGCCGCGTCCCTGCTGGAGGATTCTAGCATCTTTCGCGCCATGTTCCGGGCCAGCTGGCTGTCAACACCCGGCTTCGTACGCTGTTTATGAGAGTACTATACAATTACGGTTTCAAGAAAGGATCCTCCGGTAATGCCTGATTAAATTCTCTGCCTCTGACTGACGGCGCAATCGGTACTCGATGATTGGTCCGATCGGACGAGAAAGTCCGGATGCTCGGGCTTTAGGCCCGTTCCGAGCTTCGGGCCGATCGGAGAACGAACTGCGCAAGGCGGCTCGGATTGATGGGTCGAACGTTTTGCTGCCGAATGCCTTATTCCGCCAGGCCGGCTGCGATGGTTTTCGACGCCCCCCCCGCTCTTGCACGTAGATCCGCGCGAGATCCGATACTTGCTGCTCGATTACTGCCGAAATTGACAATCGATGCATCATGCCCTCGTTGATACAGGAGCGCCCCTGTTGAAGGCTATCGCCTCGCTCTCCGGGAGGCGTTACGCTGGCAATGACCCGCCCCCCCCGGGCGTATACAAGTCGTTCGCAGCTTCAGACCGTCAAAACAAGCTTGTCGTAACGGTTCGCTTGGCAAGTTCGGCCTCTATGGAAACGGCTTTCTCCGAGGTCGTGTTGCCCAGCTTGGCCACGCTCTGCTGTACGGCGAACATCAAGATCCAGCTGCTTGGCTGGTTCGCGGGAGCTTGGGCTGGTTCATCGACGTCCTCAACCGCCTAGCGCGACCCGAAATCCGGCTGGACCAGGAACGCATCTTGATAAACCACACCGTTCCGTATTACGCTCGCATGCGTTCACGGGAAGCGACCGCAGTTCCAAAAAGGGTCATCCGCGAGATGAGCGAATGCGTCATCGGAGGCCAGCCCCATAATCGAATCCTCGGGTCTGCAACCCGGGCTTTCCTAAAATGGGGTTACCATGGGGCTCGCTCGACGAGATAGCAGTCCGAGCTGGAGCATCCAAACGTAAAATTTATTCGCGGTATTTGGGCAAGATGGACCTGTTCCGTTCCGCCGTGCAGATCGTCATGTCGGGGTGGAGAGGCAGCATGCCGGAACTTTAAACGCGGCAGCGCAGCTTGGAAGCTGTGCTGGAATCGCTTGCTTGCGATCTCGCCGACTTATGGTGCCAGCCTCTGTCCCGGGAGGCACAACGTCTCGCACTCGCGGAGAAAAGAGCTGCTTGTATTCCGGCAACGCAGCTTGCGCCTCCAAGAGGAGTGGTCGCCGAGAAACGAAGATCATCGATGCCAAGATTTGTTATGA
>CALRZK010000253.1:0-5599 GCA_943372615.1 Bradyrhizobium ivorense
GCCGCATGAGGCAACGGCCGGTCGCGATGAATGCTGATGCTGGAGCGTCCGGACACGAATTCAGGCTCGTTCACCGGGATGGCCCGCAGGCTTCCCGTGGCCAGCTCCTTGATGACCGTCAGCGCCGGCATGAAGGTCACTGCCTTGCCGGTGGCGGCCATCGTCTTGGTCAATTCGAGGGAGTTGGTCGTCACCATGATCTTCGGCTTGAGCCGCCGCTCGATGACCGCGCGCTCGAAAATCTGCCGAAGCCCAAAGCTGTTCTCTGACAATGCGAGCGGCGTGCTGCAGATGTCGGCCAGCGTCAGCGACGCGCGGGATGCGAATTCATGCGAGGCCGAGACGAGGCAATAGATCGGCTCGATGAATTCACCGACGACCTCGATCTCGATCCGACGCGGCGCGTTGAACGTGACGCCGATATCCGCTTCGTCCGCCAGCAAGGCCTCGATGATGCGATCGCTGGATGTCGTGAGCACCTTGAAGGAAATGCCCGGATACTTCTCGTGAAAGCGCGCAAGAACGCTGGGGAGCAGATCCGAGACCATGCCCTCGATCACCCAGAGGCTGATCTCGCCGCGCCGCAGGCCGCGCAACTCGTCAATCCCGGTCTTCGCCCGATCGAGATCACGAAAAATGCCGTGACTGTGCCGCGCCAGCACCTCCCCCGCGACGGTGAGTTGCACACCGCCTTTCGATCGCTCGAACAGGACCGCATCCACCTCATGCTCGAGTTGCGCGATCTGACGGCTGACCGCCGAGGGCGCAACATGCAGGCGATCCGCGGCCTTGCGGATCGAGCCCAGCCGGGCGACCTCATTGAAGTAACGCAGTGTCAGAAACCGCACGAGCACTCACAACGCAGGAAGAACACGATGGATATGCTTAGTCTGCCACCGTCGCTGCTGCCCGTCGAGTGAGGTTGCTGCCGCAGCTGCATCCGACCCCGCGGACTCAACGGTTCGACAGCGCGAATATCCGCATCTCCGAGATCGAATTGTCTCAGCCAGCCTTCTTCGGCTTCTCGACCACCACCATCGCCTGCTCAGCGGCGCGCGTCATCAACGCGGCGTATTCCTGGCCGAACAGCACATGGCAGAAGCGGATCGCCGTCTTTGCCTGCATCTGACGATAAAAGCGCACGCGGGCATCGCCAGCGCGCAACGATTGCACCAGAGCTTCGGTGGATTTCTCGACATATTGCTGCAGATCCGAATAGGTCCGCAGTGTCACCTCGTTGATCGCCAATTCGCTCGCATAGGTGCGGCACACAGCGACGAAATTGATCATCGCAACGACTTCATCGACCTCCGCGGGGTCGATGGTCGCGGTTGGCGCGATTTCCTTGTCAGGGCGCTGCCGCAGCAGGCGGCGAACACGGCCTGGCACACTTTCGATCTCTGACTGCAGCGTCGAGGAAATCTCCACCCGGATGGCCGCCATCTGGCGCCCCCAGGTGCTGTCATTGCGCATGTCGAGTTCGGTGCGCAATCCACGCACGCCGTCATGGGCGATCTTCAGCAGTTCGGGCGCACTATCGAGCTGGCCGCGGCGGATGTCAGCGCGCAGATTGGCCGCGACATTGTTCAGATCAGCAAGAGCCATCGTGACCGCAACGCCATAGGGCGTCGCCGCCACGCGGATCTCGTCGTCGGAGGCAGCGATCTTCACGGCCAGGCGGATGATCTGCCACGGCGCTGCGAGCCGCTGCATCACCAGCGACAACGCAAAAGGCAGCACCTGCGGCGTTGTCAGCGCGGGAACATTGAGCAAGCTATTAATGGAGCCGATCTGGGATTCGCTGAAGCTGCGCAGCACGCCGGGCAGCTTGCTCGCCAGCGTATCGAGCTGTTCGCGCGCCTTGAGGGCAGCGCCGATCGCCGGAAGGTCCTCCACGGCATGGGTCGGCCCGATGCGCGCCGCACGGCCGCCGCCATTGCCCGACAGCACATGAGCGACCGCGGCAGCCGCTGCCTGCTGGAACTTCTTGACCGCGCGCTCGACGGCGACAGCATTGTCTGCGGAGGCGGCAATCTCGGCTTCGAAGTCACGCACCGCATCGGCGGCATCGCGCTCCAGCCACTGCCAGACCGGCAGCAGCGACGGCCGGCGGATCTGCCCCGGGCGCACCGCAGCCACGCCATCGACCAGGAACGGCTCCAGCGCTTTAAAGACGAGACGGGAGGGATCCTCGACCCGCGGCCGCACCGCATCCTCGTGCCCGCGCATCACACCGCGCAAGATGTCGAGTACGAAATGGGCGACCTTGACGTCCTCGCCGCGCTCGATCGCGCGCTCATATTCGCGCAGCAGGAGCATCTGCGACTGCTGAGGCAGTTGCGCCAGATAGTCCCGAAGACGATCGATGGAGGTCTTGTTCATAAGGCCCAGAAATCAGCACTCGCCGGCGGGTTCAAGACCGAAAGCGGCCACCGGACTTTGTAGCAGGCTCGTCGTTAAAAAGCGGTTGAGGACGTTGCTCAGGCAGCCGCCGCCCAGGCCCCTTCCGGGCTCTTGCAGGCCGTGCCGCGCGCCGACCTGATGTCGCCATTCACGGTGATGGTGTGGGAAAAGCCACGGCATTGCAGGCCCTTCTGACTGTAGACGGGGCCAGCGACAATATTGCCGTAGCGCCCGTTCTGCTCGTTCCGCCACGGCACGGGAGCCCCCGGCGCACCGCGGTCAAGCGCGGTGAGCTGGGCCTCATAGGCCAGCCGGCGGTCCTCGTCATTGAGCTGGGCGCCGATCTTGGTGCCGATCATGCCGCTGAAAGCGGCATTGGTGACGGCCGCCGCGGCACTCTCCTCGGACAGGCCAACGGCCGATTTGGTGCTGGCATAAGCGCGCGCGATGGAGTCCGTGCCGAGGCTCATGCTGCCATCCGACGTGGTCATGTCACATCCACCCAGCGCCAGCGCGACAGCGGCAACAGCGAGCATGTTGAACTTGACCATGGACCGGAACCTCGCACGCAATACTGGCGATCAACAGACGCCAAAGTGGTTACGAACGGGATAATTCGGGCGGGATAAGGGCGCGGGAAATGGAACCTATACCCCCGGCAGCACCAGCTCCGCCCGCAGCCCCCCGATCGGCGCCTGGCCCAGGGCCAGACTACCGCCATAGAGCGCGGCGAGGTCGACCACGATGGACAGGCCGAGGCCTGAGCCCGGCTTGGTCTCGTCTAGCCGCTGACCGCGGCGCGCGACCCGGGCGCGTTCGTCATCGGACAGCCCCTTACCATCGTCATCCACCACGATGCGCAGCTTTGGCGAGGGATCGCCGACACCGGCCCGCTCCACCTCGACGGCACTGGTGACGTGGTGATCGGCCCATTTGCAGGCATTGTCGACGAGATTGCCGACCATCTCCTCGAGATCCTGCTTCTCGCCGCGAAACTTTGCGGCGCTGTCGGAGGTCAAATCGATATCGCAGCCGCGATGGATCTTCTCCATGGTCCGGCACAGCGCCTCCAGCGCCGGAGTCACGTCGGTGACGGTGCCGATAATGGTGACCCGCGCCGCGATGCGCGCGCGTTCGAGATGGTGGGTGAGCTGGTCGCGCATCACATCCGCCTGCTCCAGCACTTTTGCAGCGAGCGGGTCGTCGGCATTGCCATTGGCGCGCGCGACGCCGGCTTCGTTGACGATCACCGAGAGCGGCGTCTTGATGGCATGAGCGAGATTGCCGACATGGGTGCGCGCGCGTTCGACGATGGCGCGATTGGCATCGAGCAGCGCATTCATCTCGCGCGCCAGCGGCGCGACTTCGACGGGATAGGTTCCCTCCAGCCGTTCGGCGCGGCCGGAGCGGATATCGGAGATGGCTTCCGAGAGGCGCTTCAGTGGCGCAAGGCCGAACCGGACCTGAAACAATGTGGTGAGCGCCAGCACGATGGACAGCGCCGCGAAGGTGCTGCCGAGATAGTAGTCGAAAGCGCGCGTTTCCTCGGTGATCTCGGTCGCATCGCCGGCGACGCTGACGCGGAATTTGCCGTCGGCGCCGAGATCGACCGGCCGCTCCACCATGCGCAGATGCTGGCCTTCCGGCCCACCCACATAGCCGAGCCGGACGCCCGAGGCGGTCAGCTCCGCGCCCTGATCCTCGAGCTTGGGCAGCTTCTTGTCCCAGAGCGAGCGCGAGGCACGGATCTCGGTCTTCTCGCCTTCGGTCGGCGCGATTTCCCAATACCAGCCCGACAGCGGCAATTCGAACAGCGGCTCGCCGAGCGACGGCATCGCCTGCGGATCGGCGGGATCTGTGGGCGACGCCACTTCGGCGACCAGCGTGCGGAGATAGAGATTGAGCCGGCGATCGAAGGCGCGCTCGGTGGCGCCGCGATAGACCGAGGACAGGATGATGCCGGTGAGAACGAGGATCACCACCACCCAGGCCGTCGCCGTGAGAAACAGGCGGGTGGCGAGCGAGTTCGTCCGCGTCACGGCATCAGACCAATCGCCATCACGCCCCCGCCTGCGGCGGCGTCAGGAGATAGCCGAGCCCGCGCACGGTCTGGATGATATCCACGCCGAGCTTCTTGCGGATGCGGCCGACGAACACTTCGATCGTGTTCGAATCGCGATCGAAGTCCTGGTCGTAGAGATGCTCCACCAGCTCGGTGCGCGAGATCACGCGGCCGGTATGATGCATCAGATAGGACAGCAGCCGGTATTCGTGGCTCGTCATCTTGATCGGATTGCCGGAGACGCTGACGCGGCCGGTGCGGGTATCCAGCACCACCGGACCGCAGCTCAGCTCCGACTGCGCATGGCCGGTCGAGCGGCGCAGCAGCGCACGGATGCGCGCCAGCACTTCCTCGAGATGGAACGGCTTCGCCACATAGTCGTCGGCGCCGGCATCGAAGCCCTGCACCTTGTCGCTCCAGCGATCGCGCGCGGTGAGGATCAACACCGGCATCACGCGATGATTGCGGCGCCAGGCTTCCAGCACCGAGATGCCATCCATCTTGGGCAGGCCGATATCCAGCACCACGGCGTCATAGGGCTCGCTGTCGCCGAGGAAATGCCCCTCCTCGCCATCGAAAGCGCGGTCGACCACATAGCCGGCATCGGTCAGCGCCGTGGTGAGCTGACGGTTCAGATCGGGATCATCTTCGACGACGAGCAGGCGCACTTCGGTTCTCCACGTTCACACGCCCGAGTGGAGCCCCCGGCGGGTGAACGCCAAATGAATGCCGGCGATGCCGGATATTACTTTTTCTTCACGCCCTCTTTGGCCGACAGCGCTTTGACCAGCTTTTCAATCATCCCGGGCGCATCCTGCCCGGTGACGGCGCTGACCTTTTCGCGGGTGCGGCCGCTGATATAGACGCCTAGCACGCCGAACCGGAACCCCCAATAGGCCACCAGCAATGCGGTCGCATTGACCAGCGCATTGATGGTCTGGAGATCGCCGGTCCAGAATTCATGCATCAGCACGGCCCACAGCGCCGCGCATTCCACCGTCAATTCCAGCGCGTAAGCCGGCCGCCACCAGCGCTGCAGGGCATCCTCGCTGGCGAGCTCGGCGCGGATCGTCGCCTGTGTCTCGGTGATCGCCGCGCGCTGTGTTTCCGCCTCGACACGCATCATCTCGGCCC
>CALRZK010000254.1:0-5595 GCA_943372615.1 Bradyrhizobium ivorense
CCCGGCTTCGATCTGAAGAAGGATTTTGCACCGGTTGGCCTCGCCGGCAATGTGGGGCTGGCGCTGGTCGTCCATCCGTCGGTTCCGGCGAAGACCGTTTCCGAACTGATCGCGCTGATCAATGCCAATCCGCAGGATTATTCCTGCGCGACATCGGGGCAGGGGTCGCCGCAGCATCTGTCGGCGGAGCTGTTCAACCTGAAGGCCGGGCTAAAGATGCCGATGGTGCCGTATCGCGGTTCGGGCCCGGCCATGACCGACATGGTCGGCGGCCAGGTGAAGATCATGTTCGATACGATCCCAGCGGTCTTGCAATATGTCAAAGCGGGCTCGCTGAAAGCGATCGCTACCACAGGCCGCGAGCCGTCGAGCTTCATGCCGGAAGTGCCGACCGTGATCGCACAGGGCCTCGATGGCTTCGAGGTCTCATCGTGGTTCGGCATGCTGGCGCCTGCGGACACGCCAAAGCCCATCATCGATCAGCTCAATGCCGAGATGAACAAGGCGCTGCAGAACGCGAAGGTGAAGGAAGCGCTGGCATTGCAAGGCGTCGATCCGAAGCCGAGCACGCCGGCCGAGGCATCGAAGCTGATCGAGACCGAGATCGCCAAATGGGGCGACCTGATCAAGGCCACCGGCATCAAGCCGGAATGATTCAATGCTGTTACTCGCATAAGTCGGTTGCATCGTCTCGGCAGACAGGCGCACGATCGGCCGACAACAACGCATCACTGCGGAGCGAGATAGCTCCGCAGCATTGATCAGCAACGCGCCAAGCGCGTGCATCTTGGGGAGGGGGATCATATGTCGACCACACAAACGACGTCAGTGCCGGAGGCGGATGATACGTCGCTGACCGGTTTCTTCCGGGACATGAACCCGCGCGAGCGGCGGACATTCTGGGCTTGCTTCCTGGGCTGGGCCCTCGATGCCATGGACTTCATGATCTATCCGCTGGTGATCGGCACGATCATCGCCATGTGGCAGGTCGAACGCGGCACGGCCGGTCTCGCGGTCACCGTTACGCTGATCGTCTCCGCGCTCGGTGGCTGGCTCGCCGGTTATCTGTCGGATCGCATCGGCCGCGTCCGGACGCTGCAGATCACCATCCTCTGGTTCTCGTTCTTCACGCTACTCTGCGCCTTCGCTCAGAATTTTGAGCAGCTGATGGTGCTGCGCGCTTTTCTCGGTCTCGGTTTTGGTGGCGAATGGGCGGCCGGCGCGGTGCTGATCGGCGAGACCATCCGCGCCAAATATCGCGGCCGCGCCGTGGGCACGGTGCAGTCGGGGTGGGCGGTCGGCTGGGGTGCAGCGGTGCTGCTGCAGGCGGTTTGCTATTCCTACATTCCGCCGGAGCAGGCGTGGCGCTGGATGTTCGCGCTCGGCGCGCTGCCAGCGCTGCTGCTGTTCTTCCTGCGCCGCTATGTGGAGGAGCCGGAAATCTCCTCGGCCGTGCGCCAGGCGGACGCGAAAAAGCATGATCGCCCGAGCATTTTCGAAATCTTCTCGCCGGATGTGCTGCGCATCACGCTATTCACGTCGCTGCTCTGCACCGGCGCACAGGGCGGCTACTATGCCATCACCACCTGGCTGCCGACCTTCCTGCGCACCGAGCGCGGGCTCACGGTGGTCGGCTCCACCGGCTATCTCGCGCTGCTGATCGTCGGCAGTTTCATCGGCTATGTCTGGGGCGCCTATCTCGCCGACCGCATCGGCCGCCGCAAGCTGTTCATTCTGTTCGCCGTGCTCGCCTCGCTGCTGGTGGTGGCCTATACGCAACTGCCGATCTCGAACCAGTGGATGCTGTTCCTCGGCTTCCCGCTCGGCATCTGCGCCTCGGCTTACTTCTCCGGCATCGGCGCGTTCCTGACCGAACTGTTTCCGACCCGCCTGCGCGGTTCGGGGCAGGGCTTTGCATATAATTTCGGGCGTGGCATCGGCGCGCTGTTTCCGGCGCTGGTGGGCTATCTCTCGGCCGTCATGCCGCTGTCGAAGGCGATCGCCATCTTTGCGGTCATCGCCTACAGCCTGCTGCTGATCGGCGCGCTGCTGCTGCCGGAGACGCGAGGCAAGGAGCTGCAGGCCAATGATTGATCATGTGAACGCAACAACGACCCCGCCGGACTGTCCTGGTCCGGCGGCCAATCCGCACGGTCCAACTACGTTTAAAGTGCCAAAGGGCGCAGTGGATACGCATGCGCATGTAATCGGTGTGCCGCCGGATTATCCGCTGGTGCCGAACCGCAGCTACACGGCGCCGGCGGCGCCCGCTGAAAAATATCTCGCGATGCTCGACGGTACCGGCATGACCTATGGCGTACTGATCCAGGTCAGCGTGCATGGCACCGACAACCGGCTGATGCTGGAAACGCTGCGTGCAAACCGCCAGCGTCTGCGCGGCGTCGCCGTCGTCGATCTCGGCAAGAGCGACGCATATTACAACGAGCTGACGGAGGCCGGCGTCACCGGTCTCCGCATCAATGTCCTCTATGGCGGCGGCGTCAGCATCGATCTGCTGGAGAAGTATGGCGATCTCTGCGCCGAGATGGGCTGGCATCTCCAGTTCCTGCTCGACGCGCGCAATCTTCCCGATCTCGCGCCGCGGATCAGAAAGCTGCGCGTGCCCGTCGTGGTCGATCACATGGGACATTTCCCTGCCGCTGACGGTGTCGCGTCGCCAGATTTCCAGGAGCTGTTGCGATTGGTCGCTGACGGCGCATGGGTCAAGCTGTCCGGCGCCTATCGCCTCAGCGCGCCGCCTTACCGCGAAACGACTCCACTGGCACAGGCACTCGCAGCTGCCGCGCCGGATCGTTGTGTCTGGGGCTCCGACTGGCCGCATGTCGCCAATTGGGATCACATGCCGAATGTCGGCGAACTGCTCGATCTGTTTGGCGAATGGATCACAGACGAGAAGCTCCGCAATCGCATTTTTGCGGACAACGCCCAAAGGCTTTACGGCTTTCCGTCAGCCTGATCCGATCGCGAGTGAGGAAATTGTCAGGGATATGCATCCGCAACGGACGTCCAAACGCCGCAACCTGCAGCGCGAGCGGCGAGCCGATACTTACGACCAGACCAGCCCGGTTCAGGTACTGGGCGTCGGCGAACTCACAGACCTCCAGACGGAGGCGCTGATCTATCGAAAGAAACAGCTTGTGCAATAAACACTGTCATCAATGATTGGCGTGATACGACCAGCTTCGTGAAAAAACACGGAAAGTTCGCGGTTCTTATTTCGAATGGCCGTAAATTGGCGCGCCACTCAGAATATAACTGAGAACACTTATGTTGTTGAGATTGCTTGGTAAAATTCTCTGCCAAATTGATGGGCGGGCTTTTCGAGGCGACCATGGGTGCGCAATCCAGCGTTTAGGACGGCACGAGCAGTAGGCTTAGTCCCGCAAATGCAACGAACTGCGCGGTCATATAATTCGGCACGAAGGATTGTCAGCTTGCCGCAAAGGTTACACCGAGAGCCAACCCAAGATCGTTCCGGCCCCGTTAGCGAGGCGGAGGCGGCCGCTGCCATTGCTGCGCGCCGATTAAGTGCGGCGGCGTTGTCCAACCATTGCGGTAGTTGGTCTATTCCCGTCCACGTCGACGGTGGCGCTGGCGTGCGCGCCGAGAGCCATCAGAACACGGCGGCTACGAAAGCAGAGACTGCAATTCCAATTTGAACGACGACATTCACCCGAGAAATGAACAAGGCACTTTCAGACATAATTTCGGACATCTCCTGGTCTCATGCGATCCCGCGCGCACTAGGGTTTTCAGATATCACTCCCAATGGACGAAAGGAAGTTGAGGCCTTTGCGCGATTTGTAATGACAAATGCGGGCGGAGCGAGCGTTGTGTGAAGCTGCGCCCGCAGGTCGATCATATCAACTCGGATCTGCTGGTCTGTCTGAAATCGAACTGCAAAGCGTTTTTCAAAAGCGTCATCTGTCTCGATCGGTGCGCGACGTCGCGCTCCTTGGACGCGCCTCTAGTTTGACCATTGTCGGACGGTGTTGTGACACGGGTAACCCGCAAGAAATATTCCGAAATAAATTCGTTGCCCCGATAGCGCGTCTCACTACCATGCAACCAATAGGTGCGGCGCGGGCAAGCCTCGCAGGTGGACGCAAATGTCTGAGAGTGCGAGTGAAAGCGCTGAATCGGGTCTCGCTGCGCTGGTTCTCATGCTGCGTTTCAATGGCGTGGCGGCTGAAGCCGAGCAACTGCGCCATCGTCTCGGTCAAGCCACTGTCGATGCGGCAGAAATCATCCGCAGCACACGTGCGCACGGATTGAAGGCACGGATCGTCACGCAGAAGTGGGAACGCCTCGCCGCCGCAACGCTGCCAGCGATTGCGTTGCTCAAGGATGGCGGTTTCCTCATTCTCGGCAAGGCGGCCGACGACAAGGTTCTGATTCAGGAGCCGCTGAATGGCCGTCCACAACTCATGCCCCGCGCGGATTTCGAGGCGATCTGGACTGGACAGCTCATCGTGATGACCCGCCGCGCCTCGCTGGGCGAACTGGCGCGGCGCTTCGATATCACTTGGTTTCTGCAGGCGATGCACAAGTATCGCAGCCTGCTGACCGAGGTGCTGGTCGCCTCGTTCTTCTTGCAGATTTTTGCGCTGATCACGCCGCTATTCTTCCAGGTGGTGATCGACAAGGTGCTGGTGCATCGCGGCTTGACCACGCTGGACGTGCTGGTCGCCGGTCTCATCGCGGTGTCGATCTTCGAGACCCTGCTGACGGGTCTTCGCACTTACGTATTTTCCCATACGACCAACCGGATCGATGTCGAGCTTGGCGCACGCCTGTTCCGGCATCTGCTGGCGCTGCCGATCGGCTATTTCGCGGCACGCCGGGCGGGCGACTCCGTTGCCCGCGTTCGCGAGCTGGAGAACATCCGCAATTTCCTCACCGGCTCGGCCCTGACGCTGGTGATCGATCTGGTCTTCACCATCGTGTTCCTCGCGGTAATGTTTTATTACTCGCCGACGCTGACCTGGATCGTGGTGGCATCCTTTCCGTTCTTCATTGCCATCTCCGTCGGCGTCACGCCGCTGTTTCGCAAACGGCTCGATGAAAAATTCGAGCGCGGCGCCGAGAACCAGGCCTTCCTCGTCGAAAGCGTCAATGGCGTCGAGACGCTGAAGGCGATGGCGGTGGAGCCGCAGATGCAGCGGCGCTGGGAGGAGCAGCTCGCCGCCTATGTGGCCTCCAGTTTTCGCGTGCTGTCGCTCGGCAACTGGGCCAGCCAGAGCGTGCAACTGGTGAGCAAGATCGTCACCGCACTGACGCTGTATTTTGGCGCGCACCTCGTCATCAACGGCTCGCTGACCGTGGGCGAACTCGTCGCCTTCAACATGCTGTCCGGCCGCGTCACACAGCCGGTGCTGCGGCTGGCCCAGCTCTGGCAGGATTTTCATCAGGCGCGTCTGTCCGTCGCCCGGCTCGGCGACATTCTCAACACCGCGCCGGAGCCGGCCTATATGGTCGGCCGCGCCACGCCGCCGCCGATCCGCGGCGCCATCGAGTTCGATCACGTCAAGTTCCGCTACCGCCTCGACGGTCCGGAAATCCTGCACGACATCA
>CALRZK010000255.1:0-5579 GCA_943372615.1 Bradyrhizobium ivorense
CTCGGCGAGACGCTGGGCCTGACCAAGGACTGGTTTCACCGCATCATCAAGGCGACCGGCAATTACGGCGAAAGCTTCGATCGCAATGTCGGGCCGGGCTCCAAGCTCGGCATCGCACGGGGCCTGAACCAGCTCTGGAACAAGGGCGGCATCATGTTTGCGCCGCCGATCCGCTAAGCGACGCGTCGGGGATCGATGACAGGCGAAGCCAGACGACCGCCGCTGCAGTTCGGTGCAAAACTGCGCCGTGCGCTCGGCGGGCAGGCTGGCTGGCGCGGCTTTGCGCTTCAGGTCGTCCTGTTCGTGGCGATCGTGTGGATCGGGCATGAGATCATCGCCAATGCGCGCGACAATCTGGCCACGCAGAAGATTGCCTCGGGCTTCGGTTTTCTCTGGAGCACGGCTGGCTTCGGCGTCAGCCAGACGCTGATCCCCTATACGGAGTCCGATACTTATCTGCGGGTGCTGCTGGTTGGCCTGACCAACACGCTGGTCGTCTCGCTGGTGGGGATCGTGTGTGCGACCATCATTGGATTCGTCGTCGGGCTCGGACGGCTGTCGCCGAACTGGTTGCTGGCACGCATCTCCGGTGCCTATGTGGAGCTGATCCGCAATCTGCCACTGCTGTTCCAGATCCTGTTCTGGTATCTCGCCGTGCTGGCGGCTCTGCCGCAGCCGCGGCAGGGCATCAATCTATTCGACAGCGTATTTCTCAGCAATCGCGGTCTTCGCTTGCCGCAGCCGATCGGCACCGACGCGCTGGCGCCGTTTGTGATTGCGATCGGCATTGCAGTGTTGCTCGTGGTGGTCTTGCGCGCGATTGCGCGGCGCGTTCTGTTTGCGACCGGCCGGCAGATGGTGATCTGGCCGATGGTGCTTGCCGCCCTGATCGGGCTGCCGGTGCTGGCTGTCTTCATTTTCGGCAAGCCGTGGACCCTCGAATATCCAGCGCTGCGCGGTTTCAATTTTTCCGGCGGCATGAACGTCGTGCCGGAATTTGCCGCGCTCGCCATCGCGCTCTCGACTTACTCCGCCGCCTTCATCGCGGAAATCGTGCGTGCGGGCGTGCAGTCGGTGCATAAGGGGCAGGCCGAAGCCGGCGCGTCGCTCGGCCTCTCGCGCGGCGAAGTGATGCGGCTGATCGTGGTACCGCAGGCCATGCGCGTGATCCTGCCGCCGCTCACCAACCAGTATCTCAATCTCACCAAGAACTCGTCGCTGGCCGTCGCGATCGGCTATCCCGATCTCGTCTCGGTGTTTGCCGGCACCGCGCTGAGCCAGACCGGGCAGGCCATCGAGATCGTCGCCATCACCATGGCGATCTATCTGGTGATCTCGCTGATCACGAGCGCGCTGATGAGCGCCTATGGCTGGCGGACCTCGCGGAGCATGGGCGCATGAGTGAGACCGCCTATGTCGCCACAACCATGATCGCGCCGCGCACCGCGCCGGTCCGCACCACGGGCGTGGTTGGTTTCGTACGGACACGGTTGCTGAATTCGCCGACCAACATCCTGCTCACCATCGCCTGCATCCTGCTGCTCTGGTTCACGATCATCCCGGCGATCAAGTTTTTGCTGGTGGATGCTGTGTGGCAGGGCAGCGATCGCAATGCTTGTTTGCCTGAAAGTGTGGGACGGCCCGTCGGGGCATGCTGGCCGTTCATCCAGGCGAAGTTCTCGCAATTCATCTACGGCTTCTATCCCGAGGCCCAGCGCTGGCGCGTCGATCTGACCTTTCTGATCGGCGTCTTGCTGCTGGCGCCGCTATTGATCCCGCAATTGCCCGCCAAGGCGATCAATGCGGCGCTGTTTTTCCTGGCATTCCCGATCGTTGCATTCTTCCTCCTGCATGGCGGCTTTGGCGGGCTGGAAGTCGTGCCGACGCGTCTATGGGGCGGCATGCTGGTCACGCTGGTCGTGGCCATCACCGGCATCGTAGCCTCCATGCCCATCGGCATCGCGCTGGCGCTGGGGCGGCGGTCGAGCATTCCGCTGATCCGCTACGGCTCCATCGCCTTCATCGAATTCTGGCGCGGCGTGCCGCTGATCACCGTGTTGTTCTTCGCGACCTATATGCTGCCGCTGTTTCTACCCGGCAATTTCAGCGTCGATGGCCTGGTCCGCGTGCTGATCGGCGTGGCGCTGTTCGCCGGCGCGTATAATGCCGAGGTGATCCGTGGCGGCCTCAATGGCATCCCGCGCGGGCAGGCGGAGGCGGCGAGTGCGCTCGGCCTGTCCTGGTGGAAGACGACGCGGCTGGTGGTGCTGCCGCAGGCGTTGCGCCATGTCATTCCCGGCCTCGTCAACAGCTTCATCGCGCTCTTGAAGGACACCTCGCTGGTGTCGATCGTGGCGCTGTTCGATCTGCTCGGTCAATTGCGCGCGGCCTTCGCCGATCCCGCCTGGTCATCGCCGTCGACGCTGTTCACCGGCTTTGCCTTCACCGGCATCATCTATTTCGTGCTGTGCTTCGGCATGTCGCGCTATTCGCTGTTCGTCGAGCACCGGCTCAACGCACATCGACGGAGTTGAGAACCATGGCGAGCACCAATCCCATCGTCGGTATCAAGGGCCTCAACAAGTGGTTCGGCGAATTTCATGTGCTGCGCGACATCGATCTCGATGTCGGCGCCGGTGAGCGCATCGTGATCTGCGGGCCATCGGGCTCCGGCAAATCGACGCTGATCCGCTGCATCAATGCGTTGGAGGAGTTTCAGGAAGGCCGCATCACCGTCGATGGGACCGAGCTTGGCCCCAATCTGAAACGTGTGGATGACATCCGTCGCGACGTCGGCATGGTGTTCCAGAGCTTCAATCTGTTTCCGCATCTCACGGTGCTGGAGAATTGCACGCTGGCGCCGATCTTCGTGCGGCACATGCCGAAGAAGGATGCGGAAGCCGCCGCGATGAAATATCTCGAACGCGTGCGCATTCCCGATAAGGCGCATGCCTATCCCGGCCAGCTCTCAGGCGGCCAGCAGCAGCGCGTCGCGATCGCACGGGCGCTGACGATGAATCCGAAAGTGATGCTGTTCGACGAGCCAACCTCGGCGCTGGATCCAGAAATGGTGAAAGAGGTGCTCGACACCATGGTCGATCTCGCCGAGGAGGGGATGACCATGCTGGTGGTGACCCACGAAATGGGCTTTGCGCGTCAGGTGGCCGACCGGATCGTGTTCATGGATTCCGGTCAGATCATCGAGGTCAACAAGCCAGAGGCATTCTTCGACCATCCGCAGCACGAGCGGACGAAGCTTTTCCTCGGGCAGATCCTGCGCTGAGCAGGATCAGACTTTCTCGAACGGCACCTGGATGTCGCTCTTGCGCTCCAGCCATGCCGGGACCGGCAGGTTCTTGCTGCGCATGAAAGCCGGATTAAACAGTTTTGACTGATAGCGCCCGCCGGAGTCACACAGGATCGTCACGATGGTCTTGCCGGGCCCAAGCTCCTTGGCGAGACGGATGGCACCGGCGATATTGACACCGCTGGAGCCGCCGACGCAGAGGCCTTCGTGCTCGGCGAGCTCGTAGATCTGCTTCACGGCTTCCTCGTCCGAGATCAGATAGGTATGATCGACGGTCTTCTTGGCCTGCTGCGCGATCGGCGTGATGCGCCCGAGGCCGATTCCTTCGGTGATCGAGCCGCCTTCGGATGCCTTGGCTTCACCCGTTCGGAAATACTCATACATGGCTGCGCCATGCGGATCAGCGCAGCCGATCACCACGTCCTTGTTCTTTTCCTTGAGATAGGTGCTGGTGCCGGCAAGCGTGCCGCCACTGCCGACCGCGCAGATGAAGCCGTCGATCTTGCCATCCGTCTGCTGCCAGATTTCCGGTCCCGTGGACTCGTAATGTGCCTTGGCATTGTCGAGATTATTCCACTGATCGCCGAACAGCACACCATTCGGCTCGGTCTTGCGGAGCTGGTCCGCGAGCCGCTTGCCGACATGCTGGAATTGGTTCGGATTGGAAAAGGGAACGACCGGCACCTCGATCAGCTCGGCGCCGGCGAGCTTCAGCATGTCCTTCTTCTCCTGGCTCTGGGAGTCAGGGATCACAATGATGGTGCGATAGCCGCGCGCGCTGGCCACCACAGCGAGGCCGATGCCGGTGTTGCCGGCCGTGGATTCGACCACCAGTCCGCCGGGCTTTAGATCGCCGCGCTTCTCGGCTTCCAGGATCATCCATTTGCCGGCGCGGTCTTTCACCGACTGGCCGGGATTCATGAATTCCGCTTTGCCGAGAATGGTGCAGCCTGTGAGTTCGGAGGCGCGCTTCAGCTTGATCAGGGGCGTGTTGCCGATGGCCTCGACGACGTCTTTGTTGAAAATCATGAGCCTGCAATTCTCGAACGGGTTGACGATGCTGGCTTCAACCTAGTGAACGCAGCAAGGTCATACAAGGGAAGCAGGGGCAGGACAGGGCGGCGCGTGATGAACGTCTTAAGGTTTGCGCCTCATTTCGCTTTTGCGAACACCACCTGCCGCACATCGATATTCCCCGACAAGAAACCAGCCTCGCAATAGGCCAGGTAGTATTCCCACAAACGGCGGAAGCGATCGTCGAATCCGAGCGGCGTCAGGCTCGGCCAGGCCGCACGGAAATTATCTCTCCAGATGGCGAGCGTGGTGGCATAGTCCAGCCCAAAAATGCGTTCCCGGATGACGGGCACGCTGAAGCGCTCACCGAGCGATTTCAGGACGGAAGGCGACGGCAGCATGCCGCCGGGAAACACGTAGCGCTGGATGAAATCGACCTCGTTGCGATAGGTCTGGAAGAACTTGTCCTGGATGGTGATCGCCTGGATGCCGGCGAGGCCGCCGGGCAGCAGGCGATCACGGATCTGCGAGAAATAACGCGGCCAGAACTGTTCGCCGACGGCTTCGATCATCTCGATGGAGGCGATGCGATCATAACGCCCGCGCTCGTCGCGATAGTCCTGGAAGCGGATGTCGACCTTGTCGGCCAGACCGGCGTCCTGAATGCGTTTTCGCGCGTAGTCGCGCTGTTCGGTGCTGATGGTGAGGCCGACGACCTTCACATCGTAGTTCTTCGCCGCATATTCGGCAAAGCCGCCCCAGCCGCAGCCGATTTCCAGCACCTTCTGGCCCGGCCTGAGCTCAATCGCTTCGGCGAGCCGGCGATACTTGTTGTGCTGGGCCGCGGTGAGATCCTGCGTGCCATCCTCGAAGATGGCCGACGAATAGGTCATGCTCGGATCGAGCCATGCCGAGTAAAAGCTGTTGCCGATATCGTAATGGGCGAAGATGTTCTTGCGCGCCTGCCGCTTGGTGTTGCGGTTGAACCAGTGACGAACCACCTGCACCAGCCGCATCACCGGATTGTTGCCGAGCATCGACTGGATCAGGTCGTGATTGACGCAGAACAGATAGAGGAATTGCGTGAGGTCCGGCGTGTCCCAGTCGCCATGCAGATAGGCCTCGGCGATGCCGATATCGCCGCCATTGATCAGGCGTGACGCGAAAGCGTAGCTATGCACCGTCATTTCGGCGGCAGGACCGGGCTCGCGGCCGCCAAGACGATAGCGCCGACCATTGGGCAGCGTCACGTCGAGTG
>CALRZK010000256.1:0-5577 GCA_943372615.1 Bradyrhizobium ivorense
ACGCTCGGGACGTCGAGCTTCCGCGCTCGAACTATCGTAGTAGGATCACGGCAGGTCAGATAAACGGCTCCGCGACGACCCCATTGCCTCCGCGCGATCGCATCGGCCTGGTGAGTTCGCTTCCCGCTACGGGTCGCGCGTCCGATCGCGGTGTAGGCGGGATACAAGGACGATGCTGACGGCCCGGCGCACGCTTGCGCGCGGCAGCGCTCGGCCGATCATCGAATAGGCGGAGGCGGACCGCATACGGGCACGTCTCCTGCCGACCCGGGTCTCCAGCTCCGCGCCCGTGCTCCTGAAGTCCTGCTTCTCGGCTGCCACCGCCACGCCTGGCTGGCCCGCGAGCGGCGCGATCTCCGCGGCCGCCTTGCTGTGGCCCGGTCCTTCCCGTATGTGACGAGGCTGATGCGCCGCCATTTCACGGGCAGCCCGGCGCGTCCTTGACCGCGGTCAGCGGGTTGCCGGAAGCATCCGTCATAGAGATCGCGATGTGATCGGCATCAAGATCGAAGCGACGATCGCACTCGGCCGAAAGGAGGGCGATTGAGCATGCCTCGGCCGGCCGTCCGTACGGACTGAGGATGTCGCATCTGGAAGCCGGACGCGTCCGGCGTCCGTTGGAAGCGCCCTCAGACGGCACCTTTGCCTTCGACGATGCCGACCGGTTCGTCGCTGAGCCAGCGGCAGATCCCGATCGGTTCAAGGAGATCAACGACACGTTGGGACACGCCGTTGGCGACGCGTTGACGGCGCAGCGCCAGAGGGTGCAGGATCTTCGGAAGGCCGTCGCCGACAACGCATTCGAGAACCACTATCAGCCCGTGGTCGATCTCCGCTCCGACACGGATATGCGGCTGCGAGGCCCTGTTGCGATGGCAGTATCCGGCAAGAGGTGTCGTTTCACCTCGGACTTCATACCTGTTGCTGAGGATACTGGTCTCATCATCAAGCTTGGCGACTGGGTTCTCTCATGCGCATGCTTAGGAGGAGCAGCGTGGCCCGATCATTTGAGGCTCGCGGTGAACGTTTCTCCGTCCAATTTCGGTCTCCGGGGCTTTGTTTGCGGGTCGCCTCGGCGCTCGCGAGATCGGGCCTGCCGGCGCGGCGACTTGAGTTCACGGAAGCCCTCCTCATCTGGGATGACGCCTCGGCGCTTGCGACCCTTCACGAACTCCGTGCGCTTGGCGTCCGTATCGCGCTCGACGATTTCGGTACCGGCTATTCCAGCTTAGGTTACCTCCAGCGTTTTCCTTTCGACCAGATCGAGATCGACCGGAGTTTCGTGCGCGATTTGATGGCGAACGAGGGCGCTGCTTTGATCGTGAAAGCCGCCGTCGCGATCGCCCGCCGGCCGACACATGACGAAAACGGCGGAAGGGGTAGAGACGGCTTGGCAGCGCGAGGAACTTCATCGCCTCGGATGTGACCAGATCCAAGGATGGCTGTTCAGTCCGGCCGTGAACGTCGCGACCGTCCGGAAATTCCTTAGTCGTCCGGCACTCGTGGAGGCATCAAGGCAGCGACAGAGGTCAGCGGGGACGTCGTGATCAACCGGTTGGCCGAACAACCGGCTTGAACCGCAGCGCCGTCATGAGCGCTGTGAAGGCGTCATGGGTGTCGTGCAGCAAGCACGCGAAAATTCGGCGTGGAATGGGAGGTCATCCCAGAACAACGCCGCCGTGTCGTGAACCTTTCCCCGAATTAATGCCTCAACCGGGGCGCCGCTTGTCATGATCCTGGGACGCTCGCATCGCGTCGCACGAAACGGGCTGCAACGGAGTTGAACCATGCATCCTCGAGCCTGCCTTGCTACCTTTGGGCTGTTCGTGGTGACGGCGTTTCTCGCGCCGATCGTGTCGGCGGCGCAAGCGCAGATCGCGCGCGACGAGAGGCCGGTCAAGGCGATCGCGAGCGGCCGGATCGCCGTCGGCAATGCGAGCTTTGCGGTCTACCTTTCGGCCGACTGGTCCAACCCGCTTCCGGATGTGACCCGTGCGGTGCTGGTGCTGCACGGCGCGTTACGCAATGCCGATGATTATCTCAGCGCGGCTCTGAGCGCGCAGGCGGCGGCGAGCGACGCAGGTAGGAGCGCGCTGATGATCGCGCCGCAATTCCTGATCCAGTCGGATGTCGAGGCGTTCAAGCTGCCGGCGGAAACGCTGCGCTGGAGCGTCTACGGCTGGCAGGGCGGCGAGCCGGCGATCGCGCCTAGTCCGGCGAGCTCATTCGAGGCGCTCGACGCCATCCTGGCCAAGCTCGCCGACCGCAAGCTGTTTCCCAACCTGAAGCAGGTGGTCGTCTTCGGCCATTCCGGCGGCGGCCAAGTGGTGCAGCGCTATGCGATCGCGGTCAAGGGCGATCGGGTGCTGATGCGCGAGGGCATCGGTATACGCTATGTAGTCGCCAATCCTTCCTCCTATGCATATTTCACCAGGGAGCGGCCGGAGCCCGCGATCGCGGCGACGTGCGAACGTTACAATAACTGGAAGTTCGGCATGGAGGATCGTCCACCCTATCTCGCCGCGCCGCTGCCGGCTGCGCTCGAGCAGGCTTATGTCGGACGCCGCGTGATCTATCTGCTCGGGGTGCTCGACACCAACCCAGACCATCCCGCGCTGGACAAATCCTGCATGGCGGAAGCAGAAGGGCCGTATCGTTACGCGCGCGGCCACGCCTACGCCGCAGCGATGCAGGCCCGCGACCACGGCACGCCGAACCACAGCGTATGGGACGTGCCTGGGGTCGGCCACGAAGGCCGCAAGATGCTCACCTCGCCTTGCGGCTTGACCGCGGTATTCGACATCCCGGGCTGCACCGCCGAGCGTTAGGATTTCCCTGCTGGGGCTGAGCGGGCTGATACGCCGAGACATCGGTCGTGAATTTTCATAGTCCTTCGGCAGGTTCAATGCCCGCTGACCAGGCGACGGTCGCGTATCTGGACGAGCGTGTTCTCGGCGGTGAACACGTGCTGGGTTTGCAGGACCGTTATCAGGTTGACCGTGCCCCCGCGAAGCTGCGTCTCGGCGACGTGGAAGGCCTGGGAACACTGTGACCACGTCGGCCTGAAGCCGACACTGTGACCACGTCGGCCTGAAGCTTTTCCTGCGATGTGTATTCTGCAGGGCAACGAGAGCTTTCTGGAGGTCAGAGAAGGCGGACAGAACCGCTCTACGATAAGTTTGCAGGTATTAAAGCTGCAGGCCCTTGGCTTGATGCAACTGGCTCTCGATAACGAATCCGTCGAACAGGGGCTGGGTCAATCCGGCGTCCGACGATGCCAGCTGCGCTTCGGCTTGCGAATGTCGGGACGCTGATAAAGCAGCTCGGAGGGAAGGCCAGGCGTGACGCGTGGGACGACGATCCGCTTCGTCTCTCCACCACAAACATGAAGGTGGACGGCGCACGTGCGACAAGCAAAGCGAGCGCAGACGCATTCTGGCTCAAGGTCACTTCCAGCGGGATGGCCGCACGCTGCGTCGCGACCAGAGTCTGTTGTTGCGAGACATCGAATTGCGAAGCGGTCCCGCCACTGACCTGCTTCTGGATGAGGCTGAGAATCTCTGCGCCGTGGCTAGATTGCGGCGGGTGACCCGTTGCTGGTATTACGCGGCGAGAATCTGGAAATAGGTGTTTGCGAAGGTCGCGACCGATTTTTGATTGATGGGAGACGCCTAATTTCCACTTGGTAGGATACTCAGGTCGTGGCGATCTCGGCCGCAACGCTGCAACTGGACGGGGCTCGAGACGGACGCCAACACGAACTCACGTCAGCCGACGTCTTCACGCGTTAGCTCCGAAAATCTTCCGCGCGGAAGAGGTTGTCGCGATAGACCTCGCCTGGTGTTCGCGACTAGTGGCACGCTCCGCGAATGGGGACCGTGGAACGACAAGCCGGAAACGTTATTACAGATGTGGTGCAATCTGAGTTTCCCAATTTTGTGAGCGACGATGCCCATCACGAGACTTTGGACAGCAGAGGATGTAGCGCGCCTACAGAAGTTGGCAGACGAAGGAGCGACCTTGCTTCGGGCCAGCGCGGCATTGCGCAGGCCGTCGTCCGCCGTCCAGAAGAAGGCGCGAGAATTAGGGAAGTCCTTTCCCGGCGTCCGCAAGGTTCGTTCCGACCTGCGCGCTTCGGGCGTCCTCGAGACGAGATAGCCCCCTCCTGCACAAGGGTCTTGGCCGCCGGGATTCAGCTCGCGTCGTCCGCTTACGCCGCGAACGCTGCTCCGATCGTCGAGCTCCCGTCCCCGACGATCGCCTTGCTATCTGCCGACGCGATCGGTCGTTGTCGGCCAACAAGCGAGCGAGATCCCTGTTCCTTTCCATCTTGCCGATAGGGACGAAGCCGGTGCCGCAGGGTGGGGCTGCGGGAGTTGCGTACGGGGCCCGACCTCACCGCGCTCCCGTCGCACGACCGCCCCCGTGGCGAGGCGGAAGGCGAGGTTAACGGTGATCGTTCTTCGGCGCCTCGAGGTGCGACTGCCTGGAAGAAGACGTAGCGAGGTCCGGAATGCCGGCGATGGCGGCTCCGGCGGCCGCTATCAGGAGCACGCCAGCCAACAGGAAGGGGACGAAAAGCCTGTCCATAACGGTCATGTGGGTGGTTTGAGGTCGCCTGCGAGCCATCCGGCTCCCGCCACGAGCGGATCCGGCTCGAGGAAGGTCTCCACGGACCCGCATTTAGGGCATTGGTAGGAATGGGAGACGACGCCCGGCTTTTCGGGGGCCGAACGAAACCACGCGGTAGGAGTACCGCATTCCTTGCAAGGTGGTGCGCGGTTACGTGGCATGCGGCGCTAACGTGCGGCGGCTCGCGATCGCCCGGTAGCGGCGTTCTTACAAAGAACGATGGGGAATGTCGTCGCCGCCAATGTATCGAGTGCGGCGCGTTCCTCCCGGAGACGTCTTTCGAGCGATGTCCGTTCTGGTCCGGTGAGATCGGTCCTCAGAAGCCGCCAAAGTCTTGCGATATTGTTGCGGTGCGTGCGAATTCTAGCCAGATCTTCATCGATCATCGTCGTCACCCGACGGTCTATGTGTTTGCCTGCGTCGCGAGGAGATTTCCTCTGGCGGCTAAATTATAGCCGATGGCGGAGCCGTCAAGAGCCGGACCAGCAAAGGGAGGAAGTCTGCTGACGCTACCGTAGTGCGAGCGACAAGCGGAAACTCGGCGCTCCGGGAGACGCTTCCGCCGATCCGGAAATGTTCAAGCCGCTCATGCGTCGGATGCAAACCGCGGCTCTCCACAAATTTCGAGTTTCTGCTTCGCAGGACTTGAAGCCGTCCCTCGCCGCTTCTACTTGGGCCGTCGCCGGATCGTCGTCCGGACTGCTTTGAAAGGAGACGAGCGCGAACAGCGCGCATCCACGTGGGAGTCACTCGCATGAAAAAGATTGTTCTTTCGATCGTCGCGGCGGCAACGCTTCTCATCGCCTGCGTCGCCCCGGCTTCGGCCCATCGGCGCGCCCACCATTGGGGCGGCCCGGGCATCGGTCCCGCCGTAGCGTTCGGCGTCATGGCCGGATCACTGGCCGCCGCTGTGGCGCCGCCCGTCTACTACGGACCGCCGCCGCT
>CALRZK010000257.1:0-5553 GCA_943372615.1 Bradyrhizobium ivorense
GGGTCATGCGCACGGCCTGCACTGAGGCTGCAAGCTGGAGACAGCCGCTGACCATCGCTGTCAATGTTTCGGCGGTGCAGATCTATCACGACGACTTCGTGCCGATGGTGCATCAGATCCTGATCGATACCGGCCTGTCGCCGTCACGCCTCGAACTGGAGATCACCGAGACGGCGCTGATTCGCGATCTCAATCGTGCACTGGCTGCGCTGCGCCGGATCAAGGCGCTAGGCGTGCGCATTGCCATGGACGATTTCGGCACCGGCTATTCGTCGCTCTCGAATCTGCGCGCTTTCCCATTCGACAAGATCAAGATCGACGGCTCGTTCATCAAATCGGTGAACAGCAACGGCCAGGCAGCAACGATTGTGCGCGCCGTGGTCGGCCTCGGCCGGGGATTGGGACTGCCGGTGCTTGCAGAAGGCGTCGAGACCGAGGCCGAACTGCAATTCCTGCAAGACGAGAAGTGCGACGAAGTGCAGGGCTATCTGCTCGGCAAGCCCGCAACGATCGATCACTTCACGCATGTGACCGAGGGCCACGCGCCGATCGCAGCCAACGACGCCAAGGTCGCCTAGTCAGATCACAAACGCCAAAAAACGCGCGAGGTCATCGCGCGTTTTTCGGGGATCAGAGGTCGCAGGAGCGATCAGGCCGCCTGCTTGTGCATCGCGCCGTTCGCCGATGCCTGACCACGAATGGCCTTGATCGAACGCTCGATCGCAGTCCACAATTTGCTGATCTCGCTGGCGGCACGGCTATCCGACGCATATTCGCGGGCGCCTTCGCCTTCACCGAGGGCAAGCAGCAGATCGGCACGGTTGGTGATCTGTCCCGACCACACCGGCGCCTTGAACTTGGCAAGCGCTTCGCGGGCGAGCGTCACGATGCGGCTCTCGCTTGCGTCACGGCGCGCCGGAGCGCCGTTGAGCACCACAGCGTAAGGCTTGCGGGCTGCACGGCATGACTGGATCGTCGCCTGCACGGCATCGACGTCGAACACGCCGGGACGCGCGGGGATGATCACCATCGTGGCATTCTTGATGGCATCATCAACGACAGCCGACGTATTCGGCGGCGTGTCGATGAACACCCATTCGATGCCATCTTTCTTGGCGGAATTGATGATCTCGGTGACGCTGCGGTTGGCAACCTTCAACGCGGGTTCATTTGTTCCGCGCAGCTTGTGCCAGAGAGTGAGCGAGCCCTGCGGATCGGCATCGATCAGCAGGCAAGGTTTGTTGGGCTTGTGAACTTGCGCGGCAAGATGAGCAGCAAGGGTGCTCTTCCCTGAGCCGCCTTTACGCGAAGCGAAAACAATCACGTTCATATGTTGGCCTCCAGATTGACCCCGGTGGCGAAAATGAATCAGACGACTGATTCGTTAAAGCCAAAACTTTGCCGGTGATAGATTTATGTGCCTGTATTTGCTCGAATGTTGGCTTTTGAGTCACAGGTTGCGGCGCAACAGCGCTTAAAGTGAGTCATTGTTAGTACGCTTGTCGCCACATTGTCGCAGCCAACTACATTTCCGGGAGTTACTTAGCGCGAGGATGCTTTTGCGAGGCTTGCTCGCTTTGTGACCGTTTTTCCGCCTTCGCAGCCTGCCACGCCAGCCATTTACGCTCCAGCCAGCCGAGCAGCTGCGCCACAGGCTTCTGCAGCGGCGGAATGTCCTGAGCTATCAGAATGAGTCCAAGCGGCAGCATCCAGAGCCCGAGAATAGGCAGGAAGCTGAGAATGCCACCGATCACGAGCAGGATGGCGAGCGGAAATCGGACCAGGCGAGACGAGGGCTTGCGTAGCCAGCTCACAAAACGCGCCGGCCCGGCCGGCAGCTTGGTCTCGAACCAGAGAAAATGCCGATCAATCTCGGCCTTGTAGTCGATATCGGTGTCGTTCAAGCGCGGCTCCTCGAAGCAAGGAGATGTGACGCCCTGCTTGTGCTCCCAACGTGTCAGTTTGTCACGGGTTCAATGTCGACCCAGTCATGGTGCTGCGTGCTTGCGTCAGGAATTGCGCTTCGCAGCTTTCGCCTTCCGCGGCTTTGCGGCAGGCTTCCTCACGCTCGCCGGCACAGGCTGAGCAACCGGCCGAAAGAACTGCCTGCAGCCGGGGCTCAACTGCGCCTGCTTCTGCACCATGCAGGCGGTCACGCGATCGACATCTGGGATGGCGGAGCTACACAGCCTGAAGGCATCGTCGGTACACAGCGCCTGCTCATTGGCCGTATAGCCCTGCGCCTGCGCGGAGCTGCAGCCCGCCATCAGCATCGTCACGAACAGAGCCGCCTTCGCGCTTCCGGACATCGCATCCTCCCTGATGATATGTCCGAAGTGTCGGCGACCAGCGCCGACTTGGCAAGCGACCACCGGGCACGCCCTGCGACATCGCCACGGCAATGGTCGGGCTTGTCTTGTCGGCGCTCCTGTAGTTTCTGATGACCATCCTGTCTTAAAACGGTCCCTGGAACGATGATCGCACGACGAACAAGCATGATGGCCACGGCATGAACGGCGTTCGAATCGGCATCATTGCCTCGCTTCTCCTGTGCGTCTGGCTCGTCTGGCCGAAGGGCGAAGGCAACACGCCGCCGCGGCCGCTGATGATCAAATCAGCCCTCAAGGACGCAAAGGATCCGATTATCGTTCTCGGCGACAGCATCGTATTGCGGGCGACATTGCCGCGCACGCTGTGCAAGCGCCCCATGATCAATGCTGGAATCGATGGCTCAACCGCCTCAAGCGGCCTCGACGGCATGCTCAAGAAGGCGCTCGGCGACAAGAAGGCTGCGCTCATTGTCGTCTCGCTGGGCCTCAACGACGCGGAGAACATGGACAGCGGCGACGCCTACAGGAAAAACTACAGCGCGCTGCTCACAAGCCTGAAGACCATGACATCGCGTGTCGCCATCGTCTCGGTGACCGGACTGGAGATCGGCAAGCCGGACATAGGTCACCGTACGCAACAAGCGATCGATGGATACAACGCGGCACTTCCCGAGATTGCACGCACTGCCGACGCATCGGTGATCACCATTCCGGCGATGCCGGCGGGCTTCACCACCGATGGCATTCATCTGAGTGCAAGCGGCTATGCGATCTGGACCAAGGCGATCAGCGACAGCATCACCGCCACGCTTTGCCCGAACGGCTGACGCGCCTCACGCCTCGTTGACGCCGACGCCGCGCGCGTCCAGTTCGCGCTGGCCTTTCGCGGTCACCTCATATTTGGGATCGGGCTCGTGCTTCCCGGTCCGCGCCACCAGTCCCTCGGCGATCAGGCCATCCACCACGGCTTGCTTGTTGGCGTCGAGGTCGAAGCCGGCCGCGCGGGCGATGTCGCACATGACCGCAATCCCGGTATCGCTGATCTCGATCGTCTCCATGGTGACCCTCCTCCTCCGTTTTGAGGGAAACGTGGAGAAAGCTGCCTGAGTTCCGGACAGGCAGCCGACACGGCGCTACCGCCCATGCGACCGCCCCATTAAAATGGAATGATTCTTCGATTTCGAACCACTATCAACCCCATATAATGGGTTTATTAATTGGGAAGCTGTAATATATAAACCCATTATACGGGGTTCATCATGAACTTGACCATCCAGACTTTTTTTGACGGCGAATGGCACGATGCCGCAACCGTCACGATCGAGAAGCCCGAACTGGGTCATCGCGCTCCAGCTAAGACGAGTTACGAGCTCGCATATTTCATGGATTTCGCAGCTATCCCGCTTGCGGAGAACCGAGTGGTGCGCGACCTGCACGCCTATTCGGTGGCAGCTCCTGTCGATCTGGAAGACCGCACTTCCGAGACTTGGCCTGCCTTCCTCCTCGATCTCGTCCCGCAGGGCCGACAAGCCAAGCGGATCGCCGAATTTCTCAACCTGCCTCCTCACTCGCCCTCGACCGAGATCAAGCTGCTTGAGCGTTCCGCCGGTTCGCCCGTCGGCAATATTCGGATCAAGGAAGCTCATCTGTTGGAGTTGGAGCGCGCGAAGGATCTTGGTCACGTGGGCGTGACGATGGAGGAGATCCTTGGCCGGGATCAGACATTCCTCGAAGTCGCCAACCATTTTTCGATGCTCGCATCCGGATCGAACGGGCTCCAGGGCGACTGGCCCAAGGTCGCGCTCACGCAAGCGAAAGACGGGCTGTGGTATCCGAACCCCATGGTGGAGGATGCCGATGCCCGCGCACACGTCATCGCCAAGCTGTTGCGGAGCAACGAGGTTACCGACAAGCACATCCTGGAAGCAGAGGCCGGCTATTCGTGGGTGGCGCAGGACTTCGGCCTGAACGTCGAAAGCCCCAACACATATGGCGACGGCGTACTCGTCATGCCACGCTTCGATCGCCTGGTGACAGAGCATGGGCTGGTACGATACGGGCAGGAAAGTCTGGTCTCAGCGCTCGGCATCGCAGAATTCGGCGCGCGGCAGCGACATGAGACCTATCTCAGGATGATCCAGGACGTCTCAGCCGATCCGCTTGAGGACACCGTCGAATATCTGCTGCGCGATATCATGAATCTCGCGATGGGCAATCCGGACAACCACGGCCGCAATACTGCGCTCCGAAAGTTTCCAGACGGGAGCATCAGGCTGACGCCGCTGTTTGACTTCGCGCCCATGAGGATAGACGCTTCCGCCATCCCGAGAGCGACGACGTGGCAATGCATGGCCCGTCAGAATAGAGATACCAATCCCGATTGGCGCGAGGTCTGCGAGGCGGTCGCCCGCCCAGACGTCCCCGCCGAAATTCTCATGCAGCGGCTCGCCGCCAAGGAAGATGACCTCCGGGCGCTCCCGGAGACAGCCCGGAAGCGAAACGTCCCCGACTCCGTCATCACACATGCCATCGTCAAGAACGAGCAAATGGCGGACGAGGTCGCGAAGCTACGCAACATTCCAACCCATGGATAAACACGATGCCTAGATGGCGGAAGCCGACCCGGGACGAGATCAGTGAAAGGCGAGCGGCCGTTACGGCGAAAGCGCGCGCCGGAGCGCTGCGATTGCCTCACGCCGTCGCCGAAATGCGTCATGCGCTCGGTCTTTCCCAACCGGAGTTCGCGAAACTATTCAAACTCACCGTCCGCCAGGTCGCCGACATCGAACGGGGTCAAGCGAATCCGACCGCGGAGACGCTCACAAAGATTGGCCGTGCCTTCGGCTTCCAGATAGGGTTTGTGCCCATCGCGCCCGCGACTCCACCGCCGCGCGTTGAAGACGACGCACCGAGACCGAAAACTGGCGTTTGAAACCGTCAACGGCTCCGAACGATGGCAAATGAGAACCCGGTTCTATTGAGCCGAATAGTCTCGCGCTGACTGGAGCCGATATCACGTGAGGATTTCATTGGTACAGTTGGGTGGGCTCGAACCACCGACCTCCTGTTCCACAGACAGGCGCTCTAACCAACTGAGCTACAACTGCATCCTTCGGCGGCCCCTCGCGAAGCGGGGGCGGCGAACGGGGCGGAAACTAGGTGCAACGCCCCTTTTTGGCAAGGCCGCGTTTGCACCGAAAACGGGAGTTCTCGGGCAAAAACA
>CALRZK010000258.1:0-5529 GCA_943372615.1 Bradyrhizobium ivorense
TCTGTCAGTTCGGCTTCAGCAGTAATGCCGGCAAAACGTGCCGCCACGCGAGCGTTATGAAGCGTCTCGGCCGCGCGGATCAGGGTCTTCGACGGCACGCAGCCGACATTGACGCAGGTGCCGCCGATGGTGCCACTGCCGATGAGCGCCACCTGTGCGCCCTGATCGGCGGCCGTGATCGAGGCCGAGACGCCGGCCGAGCCGGCGCCGATGACGACGAGATCGTAAGCGCCTCCATTGCGACCGTTTGTGCGCAAGGGTCGGTTGGCGACCACCAGGCTCTTCGACGCCACATCGAGACCAGCGAGGCTCGGCCCGAACAGAGCACGGCCGGCTTCCAGTCCTTCCTCGATCGACAGCCGGAAACCTGGCTCGTCGGTGGAACGTTCGTCGCGCCAGGCGGAAAGATGCTCGTCCGAGCAGAAAAAAGCGGTCGTCGCGCAGAGCGAGCTCGCGGCGCAGCCGCCTTCATAACGGACGCTCTGCCACATGACGGCCGACTGTGGCTCGACGTCGGCGAGTGCCCGCCCTCGGTCCTGCGTGGTGATCCGGATCAGTGCGCCGCAATGGCCGCAGGGCGAGGCGATCGCGGTGTCGCGATCGGTCATGGCACCGATGCCCAGCGCGTCGACCGCGCACATTGCATTCAGCGTGCGTCCGTCCAGAGTGACCCGATGGCCGGTGTTATGATCGCTGAACGGATAGGCGCCGACGATCAGCTCGCCATCGAGAACGACGAGGTCGCGCCGGCGGAGCTCGTCGAGCAGTGGCCGGATGACCATCTCACTGAGTTTTGTACGCTCCGCAAGCGCGCTTATGGTCGGGGCACCCCCGTGGTCGGCGTAGAGTCGGAGCAACGCAACACGCACCCTGTCGGTGGCGGGATCGTAACCGCTCCAGCGATTGAGCACGTGGTCGGACCCGACCATCGCCTGCAGAGCGTTCTTGACCACAGGCGACGTGACCGCCGACCAATCCGGAAACGTTACGCCCGGTCGAACGGCAAAGCTCGCCAGTGTCGCGGGCTGAGAAACGGCCGGGTTGTCCCGGGAGGAGGTTGCACAGCAATCGTTCATGGCTTCACGCCTTCCTTGCGAATCTTCGTCTCATAGGCCGTGGCTCTTGCCCGGCGATGATGGGGCCCCCACGCGCCGAAGCCGAAGCCCGCGACGATCAGGGGAAGCACCACTGCACCCACACCTGTCAGCCACGTGCCAAGACCCGCCAGAGACAGGCCGACGGCGAGGAGCGGCGCCGCGCAGCAGATCGCGGCGAGGACGGCGCCAACGGCACCTGCGCGGATTACGGCGCGATCAGTCATCTAGCTGCCTTGCTGCGTCGGGTGGGCCGGATAACCAGCATTCATGCTGGCGGCTGCGATGGCATCGGTGCTCGTCTTAGCGTCGTCGAAGGTCACGGTCGCGGACTTCGCCTCGAAGGAGACGGTCACCTTCGCGACACCGGGGATTGCCGCCATCGTGGTCTTCACGATGTAGGGGCACGAGGCGCAGGTCATGTTGTCGACGGCAAACGTCACAGTGCGTTCGGCGGCGAAGGCGGCAGGCGCAGTCATCACCGACGCGATCAAAGTGAAAGCGCTCAAACTCTTCCTCATGGGGTAGTCTCCTCTTGGTGTCAGGCGGAAAGCAGCAGCGGCGCGACGTAGTCGAAGGCGAAAGCAGCGGCGACGAGTACGGTCGCGAACCAGAGCGCGATCTGAACGAGGCGGCTGGGGACGGCGCGCGTGCAGGCAGCCCCATCGGCACAGGCCTGTCGCGGCTTCCAGTAGACAAGGTAGAAGCCGTAGCCGAGCATGCCCGCCGTTGCGGCGACAAACAGTGGCTTGTAGGGCGCAAGCGCCGTCAGATTGCCGATCCAGGCGCCGCCGATGCCGAGGCTGAACAGGACGAGCGGAATGATGCAACAGGACGAGGCGGCGATGGCGCCGAGTATGCCGCCGACGGCGACCAGGCGCTGTCGCCCGGCCTCGCTTCGCTCTGGCGTCGTCAGGTTTGCCGCAGTCGGTGCAACGTCTGCTGGTCCGTGTCGGGATGCATTCATGTTCGACCTCGCTCTTCTTGTCGAAAACCTATCCAGGCGCTAATGTGCGGTCTGTAGCAACTACAGGGTCAAGGGGTATTTTTGGATGCGCGATCACGCTGGCGTGAAAGGCCTCAAGCGCGCCGAACTCGCACAGCGCACAGGGTGCAATCTGGAGACGGTCCGCTATTACGAGAAGGTCGGCCTCCTGCCGGAGCCGCCGCGCACGGCGAGCGGCTATCGCAGCTACGACAGCACCCACGAGCGACGGCTTCGCTTCGTCTTGCGGGCGCGCGAGCTCGGCTTCTCCCTCGATGAAGTCCGTGAACTGCTGCGCCTCGTCGACGAGCGCGACCAGCCCTGCGCCGAGGCAAGCGCCGTTGCCGCCGCGCATCTCGACGACGTGCGTGAAAAGATCGCCGACCTGAAACGCATGGAGCGAGTGCTGAAGGACGTGGTGGCCCAATGCACAGAAGGCAATCGGCGGGAATGTCCGCTGATCGAGACGCTGTTCCGGGAGCCGGCGAGCTCAGCGAAATGCCAGTGAGACAGCTTGACTGTTCAGATAAACGCCCTATTCGCCGTCTACCTCGAAGAGTGAGACCGGGACCATCAGGGTGCGGGCGAGCTGGAAGGCGGCGTTCTGGGCGAGATCGAGGTCGTTCGACATGGTGTGAGGCTCCATCGGGAGCGGGCCAATTCCCGCTCGATGGCTCCCCAGAGGGGCTGGGACCGGTCGCGATCACCACGAAGTCGCAGACGCAGTGGCGGCACGCTTTGCGTAGCCGACCCCGCAGCGGGTTGATCGTGGAAGATCCGGAACCGGACCAGGAGACATCCCAGAAGAGCGGAATTGGGCTGCTTCCATTGGTCGGCGCCTCTCCCGAACGAACTGTCTCGACAGGGACCCCGTCGCCGCATTCCCCGCTGATGGTCCCTGTTGCACCGCCGCCCGGCGCGACGCCGCTATGTCCTGCCGCCCCGCCGGATCTCCGCGTCGACGATGGCCTGCATGATCGCGAGATCCTTTCCGGGCGGCAGATCCCCGCGCGACCTTGGCCCAATAGGCGAGCTCACGGCTCCTGCCTCCATCGCGTGCTCGGGCCGCAAGGCGCTGGGCATGGTGATAAGCGCCGGTCTCGTTCTTCCGGAGGAGACGACGAGTGTCGGCTTGCCAGTGCGGGCGAATGGTGTGGCGTGTTGAAGCCAGCGAGTGCTGGATCCCGAGAAATCGGTTCTCTTCTGCGGCTGCAGCCGGCCTTGCGTCAGGGATGGATGCCCACATGGGTGAAGACCATCAGGACTTCAGCTCTGCCGACAGCCCGGCCCGAAGGGCGACGCGAATGCGCAACTTTGTCCGAAATACGTATACTATTTTCGGACATCCACCTTGCGTAAGTCCGAAAAAAGACTACAAGTTTCGGACATGAACGGACCCACACTCGATCTCAAGACAGCCGTACTCGATCGCATCCGCACCGATGCGCCCCGCAAGGTATGGACCCCGACCGATTTCATCGACCTCGCTTCGCGAGACGCGGTCGATAAGGCATTGCAGCGCCTGACGAAGGCTCAGACCCTCAGAAGGATCGATCGTGGGCTCTACGATCAGCCCGGCTTCAACAAGCTCACTCAGATTTCTAATCCTCCTGATCCGCGCTCGGTCATAGATGCCGTCGGGCGACGCGATCAGACCCGGATGCTCGTTGATGGCATGACCGCGGCGAACGATCTGGGCCTGACCGATGCTGTTCCGGCCAAAATCGTGGTCCACACGGACGCCCGTCGCCGCCCGATCAAGCTCGGCAACGTGACAATCACTTTCCGTCCGACAGCGGCCAGCAAGTTGTTCTGGGCTGGAAGGCCGGCGATGCGCATCGTCCAGGCGCTTCACTGGCTGCGCGATACCTTGGCCCGAGAAGGGGAAAGTGAACAGGTCAACCGCAAGCTTGCAAGGCTTTTGGAGGATCCGACAACGGGGCCATCTCTTCGAGAAGATCTCATTGGCGGTGCGGCAGCGCTTCCGACATGGATGTGGGTATTCCTCAAGCCCATCGTAGAGAACGACGCCGACCGTCAGCGTCAGCACGTCAATGATGATCATGCACAGCGTCGCGCAACTGCTCTCCACCCAAGCCGAAAATTGACCACTGCACAGAAAACAAAGGCCGCCAAACGTGACGCCAAGGCGGTGAAGGCATGAACCCGGCGTTCGATGAGGTTCTCGCGGCAGGATCGGACGCGATGCTGAGCGCCTTCGACACGACGGCACAGCGTCTCGGCACACCAGCACAAAACATCGAAAAGGACTTCTGGGTCTGCTGGACGCTGGATGCCTTGTTCAACGGCTTGAAGGAGGGCGGTCCCCGCCTTCTCTTCAAGGGTGGAACCTCCCTTTCCAAGGGCTTTGGCCTGATAAGCCGCTTCTCCGAGGATATCGATGTCACGGTGTTCCGTGACGATATTGGCGAGCCAGCGAGCGTCGAAGAGCTCGAGGGGCTCAGCGGCAAGAAGCGCAAAGCCCGGCTCGATGCTGTCAAGGACGCCTGTAAGGCTTACATCGACGGCCCGCTTCGCGCTGAACTGACGTCAATCCTGCAGGCTAGGCTCAAGGCCACTGGAATGGCTGCCGGTGCGGCACGAGTGGAGGCCGACGAGACTGACCCCGACGGTCAGACCCTGCTGCTCTGGTATCCGTCGGCCACCCCCCGATCGGATTACGTCCGCGCCGCGATCAAGATCGAGTCCGGCGCAAAGTCCGCGCTCGACCCGAATAGCCAAATGCCGATCAAGCCCTATGTCGACGACGATCTCCCGACTCTCGACCTGACAGTGCCAGACGTGCGAACGGTCGATCCCGAACGCACCTTCTGGGACAAGGTCGTGATCCTCCACGGGTTACGGCGCTGGTTCGACAAGCGCGGTGAACTGCGCGGGGGCGGACAGCGGGTGTCGCGCCACTATTATGACCTTCATCGGCTCGCCGAAGCATCGACCGGCGCGGCAGCCATCGCAGAACCGGCGCTTGGCGCGGATTGTGTCGCGCACGCCCGGATGTTCTTCGACCGTCCGGATTTTGACCTCAAAAGCGCGGCGCCAGGAACGTTTGCGCTCACACCGCACGACGAAATGATCGAGCAGTTACGAGCTGACTACAGGGCCATGCAGGGCATGATTTTCGGTGATCCTCCGCAATTCGAAGCCGTGCTCGACAGCATCCACGCTCTTGAGAAGCGGCTGAACGGAGGCAAAGATGACTAGCCTTGCTGTTCGGCTGATGGAGATCGACGACACGCAGCTCGAAGAATTCATCGAGCTATGGGTGGAGCGTCGTTCTCAACTGTACGATCGCATCGAGCGAATTGGCGCGGCAAACGACAAGGGCCGCGACGTAATCGGCTTCCTGACCCGCGCTCGCCACGAGGGGGCTTGGCATCTCTTCCAGTGTAAACGCAAGACGCGAGGCGGAAAACTTGGAAGGTTCGAGGG
>CALRZK010000259.1:0-5524 GCA_943372615.1 Bradyrhizobium ivorense
ATCGCGCAGCTTGGTGCCGGTGGTGCCAAAGGCGGGATCGTTGGAGCCTTCGACGCGCTTCACGATGCCGTCGAGTTCATCGAGGAGTGCCCATACCGATGCGCCGCCGGACGCCGCGAGCTTGCGGGTGACGAGGTCGATCGACTGAATGCCATTGGTGCCTTCGTAGATCGCGGTGATGCGCGCATCGCGATAGTGCTGCGCGGCGCCGGTCTCTTCGATAAAACCCATGCCGCCATGGATCTGCACACCGAGCGAGGTGACTTCATTGCCGATATCGGTGGAGAAGGCCTTTGCGATCGGCGTCAGCAGCGCGCCACGGGCAGCGGCCTTGGTGCGCGTCTCTGCGTCGGTCGAACGGGTCGCGACGTCGAGCGCAACAGCAGTGGCATAGCAGATGGTGCGTGCGGCGGCGGTGAGCGAGCGCATCTGCATCAGCATGCGCTTCACGTCGGGATGCACGATGATCGGCTCCATGCCATCCGTCTTGCTGCCGATGGCGCGGCCCTGCTTGCGCTCCTGCGCGAAAGCGAGCGCCTGCTGATAGGCGCGATCGGCAATACCGACGCCTTCGAGGCCGACGCCGAGGCGCGCCTGGTTCATCATCGTGAACATGCACAGCATGCCGCGATTTTCCTCGCCGATCAGGTAACCAATGGCGCCGCCGGCATCGCCCATGGTCATGGTGCAGGTGGGCGAGGCATGCATGCCGAGCTTGTGCTCGACGCCGGAGGCGTAAATGTCATTGCGCTCACCGAGCGATCCATCGGCATTGACGAGGAATTTCGGGATCAGGAACAGCGAGATGCCTTTGGTGCCGGCGGGCGCATCGGGCAGGCGTGCGAGCACGAAATGCACGATGTTATCGGTCATGTCGTGATCACCATAGGTGATGAAGATTTTCGTGCCGAATACGCGATAGGTGCCGTCGGCCTGGCGCTCCGCGCGCGAGCGCAACGCACCGACATCGGAGCCAGCTTGCGGCTCGGTCAGCTGCATGGTGCCGGTCCATTCACCGGTCACGAGCTTCTCCAGATAGATCTTTTTCAGGTCCTCGCTGCCATGAGCATCGAGCGCCTCGATCGCCGAGAGGGTGAGTAGCGGGCAGAGGCCGAAAGCGATGTTTGACGAGGCCCAGATCTCGGTGCAGGCGGCATTGACGGCAAGCGGCAGGCCCTGTCCGCCAAAGGCTTCGGGGCCCGAGACGCCATTCCAGCCGGCCTCGGTCCAGCGCCTATAGGCATCCGGCCAGCCCGGCGCAGTGGTCACCTTGTTGTCCTTGAGCTTGATGCCGTTCTGGTCGCCGATGCGGTTCAGGGGGGCCAGCACGTCGCTGGCGAAGCGGCCGGCTTCCTCCAGCACCTGGGCGGTCATATCGGCGTCGAAATCGCCATAGTGGCCGGCCTTGAGGGCGGTCTGCAGTCCGGCGCCATGGTTCAGGGCCAGCAGCATGTCGTTGATCGGCGCACGGTAGGTCATGGCATCTCACTCCCAGGCAGTCTTTGGGTACAATCTTCAGCTTTTTATCGTCTTCCCACGATTTGAGACCGCCCTCAACACGCCAAAGGGCGCATTGCGGAGCCGGCGCGGGATGGACAGCGGCAGGCATCAAAAGGGGTGATTTTAGGGGAGGGGCGACCGTGTCCGGCCGTGGAAATCGGTCCATCGGCCGGTGTTTGACATGGCTGGGGCGGGAGGGATCGAACCTCCGCATGGGGGAATCAAAATCCCCTGCCTTACCGCTTGGCTACGCCCCAACGGCCGAAGCGGGAAGGGCGGAACCCGCGGATCGCTTCGGCTCAGTCGGTCTACAGAGAGACCTCGGCGATTTCAACCACTTCCCGGCGATCTTCACGCCCGGGATGCGGCGATGTAATTTCGCCATCCGCCGAAGGCGGACACATCCTTGGCGCCGACCAAGCCTTCGGCTTCGACGATGAAGCCTTTCGGGGTTGTGCCGTCAGCAAGCCGGGTGGTGCCAATGCCGAGCGGCGCGGGGACGCCCTGCATGAAATCGCCCAGCGCTTCGGCGGGAACGGCCCAGACTTCCGTTGCGATCGGTGAGCCCTTGCCTTCCGCGACACGCATCAGACCCGGCCGTGCCGGCGGGCCACCAGCCAGCGCATAAAGTTGATAGTCGGGGCGCGTATCGCAGGCGCGCAGGAAGCGCGCATTGCGGCTGGTCAGCTCGTGATTGAGCGGCATGCCCGACAGGTGAGCGCCGACAACTGCGAGCTCGATCTCGCCCGCGATGGCTGTCGGTATGCCGTCTTTGGCTGGCGGCACCGGAGTTGCCGTTGCGCCCAACTTGTTCTGTGTCGCTGCGTGGAGCCGAGCGCCGATCGCTGCGAGAAGTCCGTCTCGCCCTCGCGGTGCAATCAGCGTGATGCCGGACGGAAAACCGTCCGAGCGGAACTGGCCGGGCACGGCGAGCGCGCACAGATCGAGCAGGTTGACGAAGTTCGTGTAGGTCCCAAGTTCGCTGTTCGGGCCGATGGGGTCGGCTGCGAGATCGGCCACCGAGCGCGGCCGGGGATAGGTCGGCACCACCAGCACATCGATGTGCGACCAGATGGCGTCTGCCACCCGCCGCAATTCGGCGAGTCTGTAGGTTCCAGCGAAGGCATCTGCCGCGCTCATGCGTTCGGCGGAGCCGATGATCGTCAGCGTCGTGGGATGCAGATGTTGCGGCGTTGCTTCGATGAAGGTGCGGATCGCCTGATAGCGTTCCGCCACCCATGGGCCGGTATAGAGCAGGGCGGCGACGTCGAACATGGGCGTCATGTCGGTGGTCGCGAGTTCGCCGGTGACGAGTGATGCGACATCGCCAAGCGCTGCATCGAAGGCGCTTTCGGAAAGTGCATCTCCACCGAAGCGGCGGCTGTCACGATCCGGCACGCCGATGCGCAAGCCGGACGGTAACGCACCGGGCTGGGCAGCAACCGGCAGCGATCGCGAATAGGCGTCCTTAGCGTCGTAACCGGCCATCACGCGGAAGGCGCGATCGGCATCGGCGACGGTGCCTGCGAAGACGGAGATCGTGTCCAGCGTTCGGCAAGCTGGCAGCATGCCACGCGCCGATACGCTGCCAAGCGATGGCTTCAGGCCGACGATATTGTTGAGCGCAGCCGGTACGCGGCCGGAGCCGGCGGTGTCCGTGCCGAGCGCAAAACTGACAAGGCCGTGGCCGACAGCGACGGCCGAGCCTGAGCTCGAGCCGCCGGGCACATAGCGCGGATCGATGGAGTTTCGCGGAATGGGATAGGGACTGCGAACGCCGACAAGCCCCGTCGCGAACTGATCGAGATTGGTCTTTCCGATCAGGATGGCGCCGGCATCGAGCAATTTTTGCACGGCGAAGGCCGTCTCGGCGGGCGTGTAGGTGTAGTCCGGGCAGGCGGCTGTGGTTGGAATTCTCGCGACGTCGATATTGTCCTTCACCGCAAAGGGGATGCCCCAGAGCGGAAAGGCGGAGGGATCGAAGGGCGGCAAAGCGTCGGCAGCGGCCCGTGCGGTGGCCTCAGGCAGTAGGGCAATGAAAATGCCGGGATCGTTGACGGCGGCGATCCGGCGATAGACCTCCGCGACAGTCTGAGATGGCGACTGTCCGTCGGCATAGGCCGCTTGCAGTTGCGCGATGGTGGGAAACGACTCCGGCATTTCAGTTCCTCGTCTTCTTCAGCGGCGCGGCGGGCAGGCGATTGTGCTCGATGGCCCCCAGATCGATTAAACCGTGGGCTGCATTTGCTGTGATCGAAATATAGGCAATCCGCATGCTTTTGTATGCAATATGCGCCAGCGCATTCCATCGCGATTTTTGGTTTTCAATAAAATCAGACACTTAGCGATCTCCGTGGTCATGCCGGCCTTTGGCACAAACCTTGCGAGTTCCTCCAAATCAAAATTCGTGCCTCTGGAGACTGAGAATGAAGCGTCGCGATTTTCTGAAGGCGGCTACGGGTGCCGCAGCCGGCACCATGGTGTCAGGTCCGGCTATCTGGTCGGCGGCCAAGGCGGATGCCCGGTCGGAGACTTTGCTGGTGGTGTCCGAGAGCGGACCCAACAATCTCGACATTATGGGCGTGGGCACCAATGTGCCGAGCTATGAGGTCGCCTGGAATTGCTACGACCGCCTGATCACCCATGAGATGAAGGAAGGGCCGGGCGGTGTCACTTATTACGACAAGGACAAGTTCAAGGGCGAACTCGCCGAAGACATGAACATCGGCGACATGTCGGTGACGTTCAAACTGAAGAAGAACGCCAAATTCCAGGACGGCACGCCGGTTACGGCGAAGGACGTGAAGTGGTCGCTGGATCGCTCCGTCAGTGTGGGCGGCTTCCCGACCTTCCAGATGAGCGCGGGCTCGCTCACCAAGCCCGAACAATTCGTCGTGGTGGACGACAACACCGTCCGGGTCGATTTCCTGACCAAGGACAAGCTGACGATCCCGGATCTCGCCGTGATCGTGCCGAGCATCATCAATTCGGAACTGGTGAAGAAGAACGCCACGGAGAAGGATCCGTGGGGGCTCGAATACACCAAGATGAACACGGTCGGCTCCGGCGCCTACAAGGTGACCAAGTGGACCGCGGGTACCGAAGTCATCATGGAGCGCAACGACGCCTGGGTCGGTGGACCCCTGCCGAAGATCAAGCGCGTGATCTGGCGCATGGTGCCACAGGCCGGCAACCGTCGCGCGTTGCTGGAGCGCGGCGATGCCGACATCTCCTATGAATTGCCGAACCAGGATTTCGCCGAGATGAAGAAGGCCGGCAAGCTCAACGTCACCTCGGTGCCGATCAGCAATGGTATCCAGTATCTCGGCATGAACGTCACCCAGCCGCCCTTCAACAATCCGAAGGTGCGCGAAGCCATCGCGCTGGCGGTGCCATATCAGAAGATCATCGATGCCGTGATGTTCGGCCTCGCTAATCCGATGTTCGGCGCTGCTGCCAATGCACCGACCGAAGCGAAGTGGCCGCACGCAACGAAGTTCAATACCGACATGGCCAAGGCGAAGGCCCTGATGGTGGAAGCCGGCTATGCCAACGGTTTCGAGACCACGCTGTCCTTCGATCTCGGCTTTGCCGGCGTCAACGAGCCCATGTGCATCCTGATCCAGGAAAGCCTTGCGCAGATCGGCATCAAGACCACCATCAACAAGATCCCGGGCGCCAACTGGCGTACCGAGCTGAACAAGAAGGTGCTGCCGCTCTACGTGAACATCTTCTCGGGTTGGCTCGATTATCCCGAATACTTCTTCTACTGGTGCTATCGCTCCGGCAATTCGATCTTCAACACGATGAACTACTCATCGCCGGAGATGGACAAGCTGATTGCGGGCGCGCGCACTGCGGCAGCCACGGGCGATACGGCCACCTACGACAAGGACGTGAAGGGCTTTGTCGATCTCGCCTTTACCGACATTCCGCGTATCCCGCTCTATCAGCCCTACCTGAACGTCGCGATGCAGTAGAACATCTCGGGCTTCGCATATTGGTTCCACCGCCGTCTCGACTA
>CALRZK010000260.1:0-5516 GCA_943372615.1 Bradyrhizobium ivorense
CACGCCTATCGCATCAGCGTGAAGCGCGACGGCGTGGTGTCGCAATGGCTGCATGACCATATCAAGGTCGGCGATATCATCGAAGCCCGCGGGCCTGCCGGTGATTTCACCATCGATCCCACGCAACAACGGCCCGCTGTGCTTCTCGGCGGCGGCATTGGCATCACGCCGATGCTCGCGATGGTGAAGCACGTGGTCTATGAGGGGCTGCGGAAACAGAAGGTGCGCCCCACCATTCTCGTGCAATCCGCCCGCTCGAAGAAGGATCGCGCCTTCATGCGCGAACTGGAGGAGCTCGAGGAGAAGGCTGGCGGCGCCGTGCGGATTCTCCGGGTTCTCAGCGATATCTCGGATGCCGAGGAGGGGGCGGATTACGACGCGGCGGGGCGCGTCAATGCGGAGCTGCTGTCTCGCTTCATGCCGATCGAGGACTATGATTTCTATCTCTGCGGGCCGCCTCAATTCATGCAGGCGATCTATGACGACCTCCGTGCGCGCGATATCGCGGATGCGCGCATCCATGCCGAAGCCTTCGGCCCGGCGTCATTGGTGCGAACAGTGGATGGGCCAAGTGTGACGCCGGCGCGCCGACCGCCAGCGTCCGTGCCGGTCCATGTGGTGTTCACGGAATCGATGAAGGAAACGCGCTGGACCCCGGAATCCGGAACGCTACTCGAACTGGCGGAGGCGCGAGGCTTGAGCCCGGACTATAGCTGTCGGGCCGGAAACTGTGGAACATGCAGGGCCAGGCTGTTGTCAGGCACGGTCACCTATACGCAGGAGCCAACCGCCGAAATTGCCGATGGTGAAGTGTTGATCTGCTGTGCGGTTCCTGCGGCCACTGAAGGCAATGAGCCCGATCGGATCCATATCGCGTTGTGAGGCGGAGGAATGATGTGATCGCCCGGCGGGCCGGGCGATCGGTCGTTATGATGTCGAGGGATGCCCTCAGTCCTTCTTTACATATTGGCAGCCGCCATCCTTCATCGGGCGGAACACCTGGTCGCCGGGGACTTCAGCCAGCACCTTGTAATAGTCCCACGGATACTTGGATTCTTCCGGCTTCTTCACTTCCAGCAGGAACATGCTGTGGACCATGCGGCCGTCCTCGCGCAGCACACCATTGTCGGTGAAGGCATCGCGGATCGGCGTTTCGCGCATCTTGGCGAGCACCGGCTTGGTGGCGCGGGTGCCGGCGGCCTGCACCGACTTCAGATAATGTAACGTGCCGCTATAGGTGGCGGCCTGGTTCATGGTCGGCATCCGCTTCATCTTGTCGTAGAACTTCTTTCCGAACGCGCGGGTGCGATCATTGAGGTCCCAGTAATAGGCCTCGGTGATGATCAGGCCCTGCGCCATCTTGAGGCCGAGCGAGTGGATGTCCGAGATGAACATCACGATGCCCGCAAGCTTCTGGCCGCCGGCGACGATGCCGAATTCGGAGGCCTGTTTGATGGTGTTGATGGTGTCGCCGCCGCCATTGGCCATGCCGACGATCTTGGCCTTCGACGACTGCGCCTGCAGCAGGAAGGACGAGAAGTCCGCCGTATTGAGCGGATGCTTGGAGCTGCCGACGATCTTGCCGCCGGCCTTGCGGATGACGTCGCCGGTGTCGCGCTCGATGGAATGGCCGAACAGATAGTCGGCCGTAATGAAGTACCAGCTATCGCCGCCCTGCTTGACGATGGCGCTGCCGACGGTCTGCGCATTGCCATAAGTGTCGTAGGTCCAGTGCGCCGTATAGGGCGAGCAGGACTTTCCGGTGATGTCCGACGACGCGGCGTCGGTGACGATCATGATCTTCTCGAACTGTTTTGACATCTCCATCGCGGCGAGCGCGGTGGCAGATGTCGGCAGGTCGATGATCATGTCGACGCCCTCGGCCTCGTACCATCGGCGGGCGATAGTGGCTGCTGCGTCGGCCTTGTTCAGGGGATCGGCGGTGACGAGCTCGATCGGTCTGTCGAACATCTTGCCGCCGAATTCCTCGATGGCGATCTTGGCCGCCTCGACATTGCCCTGGCCGCCGATATCGGCATAGACCGAGGCAAAATCAGCAATGACGCCGATCTTGAGCGGTGCGTTAGCGGCGGGTTGCTGGGCTCCGGCAGAAGCGCCGAAAAGCAAAGAGACGGCAAATGTCGTCGCCGCCAGCGCGCGATGCGCGGTCATGGTGTCCTCCCTCGATTTTAATACGCGCCGTATTCGGCGTCGTGAGACCAGAATGATGGGAGGCGGCCGGAGAGGCAAGAGATGAATGCGGGCCGTGGATGGCCGATGCTTCCCCAGCTAGCGCGTGTTGCGCTTGTTCAGATGGTAGGTGAGGGCGAGCCCGATACAGTGGCGTAGCGCTTGGTCCGGAAGATCGTCATCGCTGCCGAGATCGATGCTTCGGTTGCCACCGAAACTGAGGTCATGCGGATAGAGAGTGCGGAACGTCTCGACCAGATTGGTCTTGCAGTTGAAATAAAGCGCGCACCGATCGGAATCCTTGACCCGGTCGATCCGGATCGTACTGCCACTTCCGGATAGCGTTGTGAGATAACTCGGCTGCTTCCACTTCAGCGTCTCTTCCAGCGGGCCGACGCCGTCGATATCAGCAGCCGTCTCGAAGACGAGTCGCCGCAAAGCCATGAGCCGAGCCTTGATGGTCGGCGGATGCCGGTCGAATGCCGCTGCTACGGCAGGGTCTGAAAAGACCGGGTGTGATATCGGTGCCAAGCAGGGATTACCCGGTTCTGTCATGGATGGTGCCGCTTATTGGCTGTGATTTGGCGCATCATGGTCAACCGACGAAAGGTACCCGGTTCGCATGCCCAGATGGCCAGCGTGATGAGCCACGCCAGACACAAGAACGGTAGGGGATGTAGCAGGCTGCTCGTCGCCGGCCAAAGCTCCCAGATGAGATAGGCCTGGGCGATGCCAGGCAGCAATAGTGTCAGCAGCAGCGCCGGCATCAATTGCATCGTGCCGAGGGCATGCACGAGGGTGCTGATAAAGATGAGACCGGTGAGCAGGCAGAGCAGGGTCAAGCTGCTGCGCCAGAATATTTCACCAAGCACGCGGGCGATCGCATAGGCGCCGACGAAGACGACCAGCATCACAAGGATGCCATTGAGGCCTTAATGCGAGGCCACCACGGCGGCAGTGAGCAGCGCAAAGCCATCGACCACCCATGCGCGCGCAAGTTCGTAGCCGCGCGCGGATCGGCTGGAGCAGGTGTCTGGGCTGCGGTCATTCATGGAGAATGGGTCGTCCGAGAGGACGAAACCGTTCATTTGGCGACCGTGCGGGAGCATGGAAGCTTCCGCTAAAGCCGGCCTTGTGGGTGGAGGACTATTCGGCAGCGTCGGCTGAACGAGCGCCGGGAAGAGGAGCTTTTTGCCAATCGCCCGGAGCTAGCGTCTTGCTGGCGAAGAGGATTTCGATACCGAGAATCTGCCCGTCTGCATTGAGGTCGTAGATGAAGGGACCGGCTTCGTCCGTTTGGTCCACTTTGCCTTTGCCAATACGAATATAGATCGCATCGGCTTCCGGATCGTAGGTCATATCGGTCATGACTTGCGCCTCGCATTACGATCGAAGGTGATTGTTATAATCCGAATGTGGGAATCTGTCTCGACACATGCGACACGAAGGACGCGCATGCCAAAGTCGGGAATGGCGCGAAAGCGACGTTCGACCGATGGTTCAAGCGGTTCCGGTTCAATCCAATCGGGATGGCGGGCGGTTTGTTCGACCCATGACAGCGGGAGCTTCCGCTCCGCCATGCGGAGACGCGCGTGATGTGTCAGAACCAGTGGCTTTGACATTCTGGCCGCCCCAAGGCTGGGGCAAATCTAGCAGCAGGTAGATTTGTAGAGCAAGCCAGCTGCCCCGCAGGGGGGCTGCAGCCCTCAGCTATCCACCTTCAGCGCCGCAATGAAGGCTTCCTGCGGGATGTCGACCTTGCCGAACTGCCGCATCTTCTTCTTGCCTTCCTTCTGTTTCTCCAGAAGTTTGCGCTTGCGGCTGATGTCGCCGCCATAGCACTTCGCGGTCACGTCCTTGCGCAGCGCGCGGACGGTTTCGCGGGCAATCACCTTGCCGCCGATCGCCGCCTGGATCGGAATCACGAACATGTGCGGCGGGATCAGCTCCTTCATCTTCTCGACCATGGAGCGGCCGCGGCCTTCGGCGCGGGTGCGGTGGACCAGCATCGAGAGCGCATCCACTGGCTCGGCATTGACCAGGATCTGCATCTTCACGAGATCCGCGGCGCGATAGTCGGTGAGGTGATAGTCGAACGAGGCATAGCCCTTCGAGATCGACTTCAGGCGATCGTAGAAATCGAACACCACTTCATTGAGCGGCAACTCGTATTTCACCATCGCGCGGGTGCCGACGTAAGTCAGTTCCTTCTGATTGCCGCGGCGTTCCTGGCACAGCTTCAGCACGGAGCCGAGATATTCGTCGGGCGTGAGAATCGTTGCTTCGATCCACGGCTCGTGGATCTCGGAGATCTTCACCACATCCGGCATGTCGATCGGATTGTGGATCTCGATCTCGGTGCCGTCGTTCAGATACATGTGATAGATCACCGACGGCGCGGTGGCGATCAGGTTGAGATCGAATTCGCGGGAGAGGCGCTCCTGGATGATTTCCAGGTGCAGCAGGCCGAGGAAGCCGCAGCGGAAGCCGAAGCCCAGCGCGGCCGAGGTTTCCATTTCGAACGAGAACGACGCATCGTTCAGGCGCAGCTTGCCCATGGCGCCGCGCAGCGTTTCGAAGTCGTCGGCATCGACCGGGAAAAGACCGCAGAACACCACGGGGACGGCGGGCTTGAAGCCCGGCAGCATCTCGGTGATGGGCTTGCGGTCATCGGTGATGGTGTCGCCGACGCGGGTATCGGCAACTTCCTTGATGGCGGCCGTGATAAAGCCGATCTCGCCGGGGCCGAGTTCGTCCACATTCACCATCTTCGGCGTGAAGTAGCCGACGCGCTCGATGTCATAGGCGGCGTTAGTGCCCATCATGCGGACCCGCGAGCCCTTCTTGAGCACGCCGTCGATGACGCGCACCAGCACGACGACACCGAGATAGACATCGTACCATGAGTCAACGAGCAGCGCTTTCAGCGTGGCGTCGCGGTCGCCCTTCGGCGGCGGCAGGCGATGGACGATGGCTTCCAGCACGTCGGGCACACCGAGGCCGGTTTTGGCCGAGATCATCACCGCATCGGAGGCATCGATGCCGATGACGTCCTCGATCTGCTTTTTGACCTGATCGGGCTCGGCGGCCGGCAGATCGACCTTGTTCAGCACCGGCACGATTTCGAGATTGGCGTCGAGCGCGTGGTAGACGTTGGCGAGGGTCTGCGCTTCCACGCCCTGGGAGGCATCGACCACCAGCAGCGCGCCTTCGCAGGCGGCGAGTGAGCGGGAGACCTCATAGGCAAAGTCGACGTGGCCGGGCGTGTCCATCAGGTTGAAGATATAATCCTTGCCGTCCTTGGCCTTGTAATGCAGGCGGACGGT
>CALRZK010000261.1:0-5514 GCA_943372615.1 Bradyrhizobium ivorense
CACCACCCGATGGCACGGCCACCGCGCCGTCATTCTCGTTGCGCGTGGTGCCGTCGATCAGCTTCGCCATGTGTGCGGCGTCCTTCGCCGGCTCGTCGGTGACGATCAGCACCTGCTTCAGGCGCTTGGCGCTGTTGGCGTGCTGCATCAGCTCCGGAATCCACACCGTCTCGCGCGTCTTGTGCTGGCAGGCGAAGATGCGCAGGCCGCCGGGCGCTTCCTCGATCGGCCAGTGGAAGACTTGAAATTTCGCCGCGCTCACGGTGCCATCCGGCAGCGTCACCGGCCGTTCGAAATCGGTGGGGCCGAGTGCCTTGTAGCCACGCGCCGTGATCTCCGCTGCGCCAGCGGTCGAATCCACTGCCGTGAATGCAATGCGCTCCACGCCTTCGCCGCGCTCGGCGAGAAACTTGCGCATCGGCGCATTGTGCTCGGTCTCGGAAATCACGCCGAGCAGTTCGACATAATCGGGATCGAGCATGATCGTGTAGTTGCCCGAACCCATCTTGGCGCTGTGGGTGCCGCGCGGCGACAGCGTGAAGCCGAGCTTCTTCCAGATCGCGGCTGCGGCATCGAGGTCTTTGACGGAGATCACCGCATGGTCGATTCCGATGATGTTTTTGAGGGTCACGCGTGCACCACCTTGCATTGGATTGGGGGCGTAAACTATGCAGAATGCGGAACCGCCGCAAGGGAACGGATCATGTGATCAGCCCTGCATTTATCTATGATTGTGCCGTTGAAAACGGGAAGGCTGACGATGGAAACCGCAAACGCGCCCTGGCCAAAATCGCTCTGGGCCGCCGTTACGCCTCCCGGCCCGGAATTGCCCGAACTCAAGGGCGTGGTCGAGGCCGATGTGGTCGTCATTGGCGCCGGCTTCACCGGCCTGTCCACGGCGCTGCATCTGCGCGAGCAGGGGATCGACGTCGCGGTCGTCGAGGCTGTTGAGCCTGGCTGGGGCGCTTCCGGCCGCAACAATGGCCAGGTGATCCCGACGCTGTCGCGGCCAGATCCCGAGGACATCATCAAGCGCTATGGCGCCGCCGGCGAGCGTCTTGTCGGCATCATTCGCGACAGCGCCTCGATCCTGTTCGATCTCACACGCCGCTATCAGATCCAGGCCGAGGGCGAGCAGAATGGCTGGATCCAGCCGGTGCATTCGCCGGGCCGCATCAAGATCGCCGAACGGCGCGTGAAGCAATGGTCGAAGCACGGTGCGCCCGTGGTGCTGCTGTCTTCAGATGAGATGAAGAAGATGCTCGGCTCTTCCGCATGGTTCGGAGGCTTCTGGAACAAGACCGGTGGCCATATCAATCCGCTGGCACTGGCCCGCGGCCTCGCCCGCGTTGTGCTGGAGCAGGGCGGCCGCATCTTTGCACGCTCGCCGGTGGAGAGTTTTGTGCGCCAAGGCGATCGCTGGATCGTCAAGACGGCACAGGGCCAGATCAGCGCGCGTGCGCTGGTGGTGGCGAGCAATGCCTATACGGGCGAATTCTCGAAGCAGCTTTCGCCGGGTATCGCCAGCGAGGTGATGCCTGTGCTGTCCTGGCAGATGGCGACGCAGCCGCTGTCCGAGGCCGCACGCAAAACCATCATCCCCGGTCGTCAGGCCGTGTCCGACACCCATGGCGAGCTTTATTTCATGCGCTACGACGCGCGCCATCGCCTCGTCACCGGCGGCAATGTGATCGGCTTCGGCGACAAGACTGGCCGCCTGAAGGAGATGGTTGGCGTGCGGTTGCAGCGGCTGTGGCCGGAGATCGGCGAGGTGAAGTTCGACTATGTCTGGAACGGCTATGTCGGCATGACCACAGACTTTCTGCCGCGCATGCACAAGCTCGGCCCGAATGCCTTCGGCTGGACCGGCTGTAACGGCCGCGCGGTGGCACTGTCGATCGCGCTCGGCAACGAGTTTGCGAAAGCGGTGCGCGGCGTGCCGGATGAGGAACTGGCGCTGCCCTTCTCGGAGCCGGTGCCGATCGCCGCGCATGGGCTGATGCGCTTGCTGGCGCCGTTCATGCTGCTGGTGTATCGGCGGCGGGATAAGAAGGAGATGGCGTAGGCGCCGTCCTAACCTCTCCCCGCTTGCGGGGAGAGGTCGCCGCGTCTTCGCGGCGGGTGAGGGGGCTCTCCACTTGCTCCCAGCCCGCGGAGGCTCCCCCTCATCCGTCCCGGCTTCGCTGCGCTACGCCGGGCCACCTTCTCCCCGCAAGCGGGGAGAAGGCATCACGCCGTGATAGGCTCTTTCTTCCGCGTAAAATCCCCACCGGGAATCGAGGCCAGCAGCGCCTGCGTATAGGGGTGCTGCGGCTTGCCGAATACCTCGCCGGCAAGCCCGTGCTCCACCACTTCGCCGTCCTTCATCACAGCGACGAGATCGCAGATCTGCGCTGCCACCCGCAAATCATGCGTGATGAACACGATCGACAATCCCAGCCGCTCGCGCAGCTCGTGCAGCATCTTCAGCACCTGCGCCTGCACGGAGACATCGAGCGCCGACACCGCTTCATCCGCCACCAGCACATCCGGCTTCAGCGCCAGCGCGCGAGCCAGGCCGATGCGCTGGCGCTGGCCGCCGGAGAATTCATGCGGCAGCCGGTCCATCGCGGACGGATCGAGACCGACCAGACGAAACAGCTCATTCGCCTCGGCCCATGCCTGCGCGCGCGGCACGCCATGGACGATCGGTCCCTGCGCCACGAGATCGCCGGCCTTGCGGCGCGGGTTTAGCGAGGCGAAGGGATCCTGAAACACCATCTGGATGTGCTTCGTCTCGCGCCGCACCTCGTCGCGTGACAGTTTCGCCCAATCTTTGCCTTCGAGGACAATTGATCCACCATCGGGATCGACCAGACGGATAATGCAGCGCGCCAGTGTCGACTTGCCCGAGCCGGATTCGCCGACAATGCCGAGCGTTGCGCCGCGCGGGAGGTTCAAGGAGACCGACTTCACCGCATGCGTCACCCGCGCCCCGCGGCCGAGGAAACCGCCATTGCGATAGGTTTTCGAGACATTCGCCAGCGTGAGGATGTTCTCGTCATTCAGTTTTCGCGCTGGCGGGGCGGCCAGCGGCGGCACGGCCGCAATCAGTTGCTGCGTATAGGGATGCTGCGGATTGTGCAGCACGTCGGCGACGGGGCCTTGCTCCACCACCTTGCCGTGTTGCATCACCACCACGCGATGCGCGATCTCGGCGACCACGCCAAAATCGTGGGTGATGAACAGTACCGCCGTCTTGCGCCGGCTCTGCAGCTCGCGAATGAGTTTTAGAATTTGCGCCTGCGTTGTGACATCCAGCGCAGTCGTCGGCTCATCCGCGATGAGTAGGCGCGGATCGAGCGCGAGCGCCATGGCGATCATCGCACGCTGGCGTTGTCCGCCGGACAGTTCGTGCGGATAGGCGCGTGCCGCCTGCGCGGGATCGGGAATGCGCACGTCCTGCAGCAGCGCGAGCACGCGCGCCTTGATGTCCTTCTTCGAGAGTTCGGTGTGGATCTCGAACATCTCGCCGATCTGGTCGCCGATGGTGCGCAGCGGATTTAGCGCTGTCATCGGCTCCTGGAAGATCATCGCGATGCCGGCGCCGCGCACCTTGCGCATCTCGGCATTGCTGGCGCTGGCGAGGTCCTTGCCCTCGAACAGCACGCGGCCGCCATCGATGGCCACTTCCGGCGGCAGCAGGCGCATCACGGCATTGGCCATCACGGATTTGCCGGAGCCGGACTCACCGACCACGCAGACGATTTCGTTATCGGCAATCGACAGCGACACGCCGCCCAGTGCATGGGTGCGGTCAGCGCCTTTCGGCAGCTTCACGCTGAGGTCTTCGACAGTGAGGATGGTGTCGCTCATCGGCTTTTCAGTCTCGGATTGAGCGCATCATTCAGCCCCTGGCCGACCAGCGAGACGGCGAGCACCGTGAGCAAAATGGCGATACCGGGGATCGCAGAGACATACCACTGTACGCGCAGCACGTCGCGGCCGAGGCCGATCAGATTGCCCCAGGAGGCCACATTGGGATCGGAGAGGCGCAGGAAGGCGAGGGCGCTTTCCAGCAGGATCGAGACGGCCATCACCACGCTCGCATAGACGATGACGGGCGGCAGCGCATTGGGCAGGATTTCGCCGAGAATGAGCTGGATGTCCTTCATGCCGAGCGTCCGCCCGGCCTGCACGAATTCACGGCTGCGCAGCGACATGAATTCTGCACGCGTCAGTCGTGCCGGCGCGGGCCATGACACGATGCCGACGGCGATGGTCACGGTTGTGAGCGTCGAGCCGAACACGGCGACGAGCACCAGCAGCAGCACGAAATTCGGCAGCGTCTGGAACGCCTCGGTGATGCGCATCAGGATCGTATCGACCTTGCCGCCATAGAAGCCGGCAAAGGCGCCGATCAGCACGCCGATGATCACGGCGATCAATGTCGCGACACCGCCGATCAAGAGCGAGATGCGCGCGCCGTAAAAAATCTGCGCGGCGATATCGCGGCCGGAATTGTCGGTGCCAAGCGGGAAGCGCGGATTGGCGAAGGGCCACACCAGCGGACGGCCGGCCAGCGACAGCGGATCGTTCGGATAGAGCCAGCCTGCGCTCGCGGCCATGGCGATGACGATCAGCAGCAGGAACAGGCCGACCACGGCGGCGGGGCTGCGAAAATAGCGTTTCACGGCATCCATGATCAGCCCTCCGCCTGGATGCGCGGATCGAGCCGGGCATAGAGGAGATCGACCAGGAAATTCACAAAAATCACCAGCAGCGCCGAAACGAAGACGATGCCGAGCAGTGTGTTGAGGTCGCGCTGCACCACCGATTCATAAGCGAGGCGGCCGAGGCCGGGCAGCGAGAACACGCTTTCGACGACCACGGAGCCGCCCAGCATGGTGCCGGCCTGCAGTCCGATCAGCGTCACCATCGGCAACAGCGCATTGCGCAGCACATGTTTGGCGACGATGCGGGTCTCGTCCAGGCCCTTGGCGCGCGCGGTGCGCACATAATCGAGGTTGAGCACTTCCAGCATCGAGGCGCGCATGATGCGCAGATAGATCGCGAGGAAGATCAGCGCCAGCGTCAGCGTCGGCAGCACCAGATGCGCGGCGATATCCAACGTGCGCTCAAAACCTGTTTGCACCGCGCCGATATCCTCGAAACCGCCGGCGGGCAGCCATTGCAGATAGATCGAGAACACCACGATCGCCATCAGGCCGAACCAGAAGGAGGGCGTGGCATAGAAGATTAGGCCGAGGGTCGAGATCAGCGTATCCGGCCAGCGATTGACGCCACGTGCGGCGATGACGCCGAGCACGAGGCCGAAGAAGAAGGCGAAGGACAGCGACGCGGTCATCAGCAGCAGTGTCGCCGGCAGGCGCTCGAAAATCACGGTGGCGACGGGCTTGCCATAGATCGAGGAGAAGCCGAGATCGAACTGCACCAGCCGCCAGAGATAGTTGGCGAGCTGGGCGGGCACCGACAGATCGAGCCCGTAGAATTTGCGCAATTCGCGCGCGGTGT
>CALRZK010000262.1:0-5505 GCA_943372615.1 Bradyrhizobium ivorense
CGCCGGCAAGAAGGTCGAGGTCATCCTCAAGGATGACGCCGCGCTGCCGGACAACACCAAGCGCCTGGCGCAGGAACTGATCGTCAACGAGAAGGTCAACATCATCGCCGGTTTCGGCGTGACCCCGGCCGCACTCGCTGCCGCGCCGCTGGCGACGCAGGCAAAGGTGCCGCTGATCGTGATGGCTGCGGGCACCTCGATCATCACCGAGCGTTCGCCCTATATCGCGCGCACCTCGTTCACCCTCGCGCAGTCCTCCACCATCATCGGTGACTGGGCCGCGAAGAACGGCATCAAGAAGGTGGCGACACTCACTTCCGACTATGCGCCGGGCAACGATGCGCTCGCGGCGTTCAAGGAGCATTTCACCGCCGGTGGCGGCACCATCGTCGAGGAAGTAAAAGTCCCGCTCGCCAATCCGGATTTTGCGCCGTTCCTGCAGCGCATGAAGGATAGCAAGCCCGATGCGGTGTTCGTGTTCGTGCCTGCCGGCCAGGGCGGCAACTTCATGAAGCAATATGCCGAGCGGGGCCTCGACAAGTCCGGCATCAAGGTGATCGGACCCGGCGACGTCATGGATGACGATCTGCTCAACGGCATGGGCGATGCGGCCATCGGCGCCGTCACCGCGCATCTCTATTCGGCCGCGCATCCTTCGGCGATGAACAAGGCTTTCGTGGCCGACTACAAGAAGGCCTACAACACCCGTCCGGGCTTCATGGCGGTCGGTGGCTGGGATGGCATCCATCTCATCTACGAAGCGCTGAAGAAGACCGGCGGCAAGGCCGATGGCGACTCGCTGATTGCTGCCATGAAGGGCATGAAGTGGGAGAGCCCGCGCGGCCCGATCTCCATCGATCCGGAAACTCGCGACATCGTGCAGAACATCTATATCCGCGAAGTGAAGAAGGTGGATGGCGAGCTGTATAATGTGGAGTTCGCGACGTTCGAAGCGGTGAAGGATCCGGGCAAGACGAAGAAATAAACTCCGCGGCCAGTAGTCTCCCTCCCCCAAGCCGCGTAGCGGCGCAGTGGGGAGGGTGGCGCGTAGCGCCGGGTGGGGCGCCTCACGTGGCATCGGAGTTTGCGGAGACACCGTCTCGAACGCTACGCGTTCGATCCACCCTCCCCACTGCGCACAGCTTCGCTGTGCTTGGGGGAGGGACAAGAAAGAAAGTTTGCACAATCTCATGACCCTCCTCACCATCCTGTTCGACGGCGTCGCCTACGGCATGTTGCTGTTCGTGCTCGCATGTGGATTGGCGGTGACGCTGGGCCTAATGAATTTCGTCAATCTCGCCCATGGCGCCTTCGCTATGGCGGGCGGCTATGTCTGCGCCATCCTGGTCAATCGCATCGGCTGGCCGTTCTTCGCCGCACTCCCGATGGCCTTCGTCGCCAGCGCGCTGATCGGTGCCGTGCTCGAACGCTCGCTGTATCGCCATCTCTACAATCGCAGCCATCTCGATCAGGTGCTGTTCTCCATCGGCCTCGTCTTCATGGCGGTGACGGGCGTCGACTATTTCATGGGCTCGTCCCAGACCTTCATCAAACTGCCTGATTACCTGCAGGGCCAGATCGATCTGTTCGGTCTGCATGTCGGACGCTACCGGCTGATGATCATCGTGATCTGCGGGCTGCTCACCATCGCGCTGCAACTGATCCTGTCGAAGACACGCTTCGGCAGCCGGCTGCGCGCCGCGGTGGATGATCCGCGCGCAGCATCCGGCCTCGGCATCAATGTGCCGCAGGTCTTCGCTTTCACTTTTGCATTCGGTTGCGGTCTCGCCGGCCTGGGCGGGGCACTCGGCGCCGAGATCCTCGGCCTCGATCCGCATTTTCCGCTAAAGTTTATGATCTACTTCCTGATCGTCGTCACCGTTGGCGGCTCTTCCAGCATCACCGGTCCTTTCCTCGCATCCCTGCTGCTGGGGATCGCCGACGTCGCTGGCAAATACTACCAAGGGAAAAAGCTATTTGGCGTGCTGGGATATGACTTCTCTGTGCCGAATGGGATCGGAGCGTATACCATCTACACGCTGATGATCGTGATCCTGCTCTGGCGTCCCCACGGCCTGTTCGGCCGCACGGCGGCGAGGTGAGGGCATGAAGGCTGATTCCGCCACGCATCCCGAAGTCGCCACCGTGGCCATGGAAAGCGCGCGCTGGCGCTGGCCCGAAGTCGCCTTCTGGCTGCTGGCAGCCGGCTGCATTCTGCTATTTCCGAACCGGTATCTCATCCTCACCGAGATCGCGTGGCTCGCGCTGTTCGCGCTCTCGCTTGATCTCATCCTCGGCTATGCCGGCATCGTCTCGCTCGGCCATGCCGCTTTCTTCGGATTTGGCGGCTATTGCGCGGGTCTCCTCGCGCTGCATGGCATCGTGAAGGAGCCGGTGCTGGCGCTGATCGTCTCCGGTCTCGCCGCGATGCTGCTCGGTTTCGTCACCAGCTTCCTGGTCATGCGCGGCTCCGATCTGACGCGATTGATGGTGACACTCGGCATCGCGCTGCTGCTGCGCGAACTCGCCAACAAGTTCTCCAACATCACCGGCGGCTCCGATGGCCTGCAGGGCATCGAGATGCAGCCGATCCTCGGCCTGTTCTCGTTCGATATTTTTGGCAAGGTCGGCTTCATCTATTGCCTGGTCGTGCTGTTCATCCTGTTCGTGCTGGCGCGCCGCATCGTGAATTCGCCCTTCGGCCTGTCGGTGCGGGCGATCCGAAACAATCCGTTGCGGGCCTCCGCCATCGGCATCCCCGTCAATCGCCGCCTGATTGCGATCTATACGCTCGCTGCCTTCTATGCCGGCGTCGCTGGTGCGCTGTCGACGCAAACCACGGCGCTGGCCTCCCTCGACGGTTTTGCTTTTGATCGCTCTGCCGATCTGCTGCTGGTGCTGATCATCGGCGGCACCGGCTATCTCTATGGCGGCTTGATCGGCGCCGTCGTGTTCAAGCTGATGCAGGAATTCTTCTCCACCATCACGCCGCAATTCTGGATGTTCTGGATCGGCGCCGTGCTGGTGGTGATCGTGCTGATCGGGCGCGATCGGCTGCATCGCTGGGCGATGTTTGTACCGCGGCTGATCGCCGCCAAGTTTTCGCGAGGTGGCGCATGACCATTGCGCTGGAAACGGTCAATCTCGAAAAGTCCTTCGGCGGCCTGCGCGTTACGCGCGATCTGTCGCTGAAGGTTGCTGCCGGCGCCCGCCATGCGCTGATCGGCCCGAATGGTGCCGGCAAGACCACGGTGATCAATCTGCTCACCGGCGTGCTGAAACCGAATAGCGGTCGCATCATTCTGCAAGGCACCGATATCACCGACATGCCCGTGCACAAGCGCGTGCTGCGCGGGCTGTCGCGCACTTTCCAGATCAACCAGCTCTATCCCGATCTCACCCCGCGCGAGACCGTGGGGCTCGCTGTCTCCGAGCGTCTCGGCCATGGCGGCGACTGGTGGCGCCTGATGGGCTCACGCCGCGACGTCAATGACGAAATCGCGGAGAATCTCGCGCGCTTCCATCTGCTCGATGTGATGAATGAGCGCACCGCCACGCTGCCGTATGGCAAGCAGCGCCTGCTGGAAATCGCGGTCGCCATCGCCGCCAAGCCGCGCGTGCTGCTGCTCGACGAGCCTGCCGCTGGCGTGCCGGAAAGCGAGCGGCACGACATTCTCGCCGCGGTGGCCAGCCTGCCGCGCGATGTCACGGTTCTCTTGATCGAACACGACATGGATCTCGTCTTCTCTTTTGCCGATCGCATCTCGGTGCTGGTCAATGGCGCCATGCTGGTGGAAGGCGCGCCCGATGAAGTCGCGCGCGATCCGCAAGTGAAGGCGGTCTATCTGGGCGAGGGCGCCGATGTCTGAGCTCCTTGCGATCACCGATCTCCGCGCCGGCTATGGCCAAGCCGTCGTCATTCCGAAGATGACGCTGTCGCTCGGCGAAGGCCATGTGCTCGCTTTGCTGGGCCGCAACGGCACCGGCAAGACGACATTGATCAATTCCATCGTCGGCGTGACGCGTCGATTTAGCGGGACGGTGAAAGTCGGGGCGAAGGATTTCACCACGCTGCGCGCCGATCAGCGCGCCCGCGGCGGCATTGGCTGGGTGCCGCAGGAGCGCAATATCTTTCGCTCGCTCACGGTGGAAGAGAACATGACCGCGGTGGCGCAACCCGGCCCATGGACCGTGCAGAAGGTCTACGAGATGTTTCCGCGTCTCGAAGAGCGGAAGAGCAACTTTGGCAACCAGCTGTCCGGCGGCGAGCAGCAGATGCTGGCGGTCGGCCGAGCGCTGGTGCTCAATCCAAAAGTGCTGTTGCTCGATGAACCGACCGAAGGCCTCGCGCCGATTATCGTCGAGGAACTGCTGGCCGCTATCGGCAAGATTTCACGCACGTCAGGCATCTGTTCCATCATCGTGGAACAGAATGCGCGAAAGATTCTCGGTCTCGCTGACCGCGTCGTGATATTGGAACGTGGCGCGATCGTGCATGATGCCGCTAGCTCCGCGCTGAAGGCCGACCCTGCAGTACTCGACCATTTCCTCGGTGTCGCCGGCGCCGCGGGGGACAAGAACAAACACTCATCTGCCAACTGATCATCTGGGAGTATCACATGCAGAGAACCAAAGCCCCGTTCCGCGCCGACGAAGTCGGCAGCCTGTTGCGCCCGGCGTCGATCAAGGAAGCGCGCGCCAAGCTGGAGAAGGGCGAAATCACCTCCGCCGATCTGCGCAAGGTCGAGGATCTCGAAATCGAGAAGGTGGTGCATCGCCAGGCCTCGGTCGGTCTCAAGCTCGCCACCGACGGCGAATTCCGCCGCTCGTGGTGGCATTTCGATTTCCTCGCCAAGCTGACGGGCTGCGAGCTGTATCATCCAGACACCGGCATCCAGTTCACCGGCGTCGAGACGCGCCATGACAGCGTGCGCGTGATTGGCAAGCTGGATTTCCCCGACGATCATCCGATGCTCGATCATTTCCGCTTTCTCAAGAAGCATGCGGATATCGCCGGCGTCGCGGCCAAGATGACGATCCCGTCGCCGGCCGTGCTGCATTTCCGCGGCGGCCGCAAGGCGATCTCGAAAGAGGTCTATCCGGATATCGAAACCTTCTTCGAGGATCTCGGCAAGACCTATCGCAAGGCTGTGAAGGCCTTCTACGACGCCGGTTGCCGCTATCTGCAGTTCGACGACACCGTCTGGGCCTATCTCTGCTCGGAAGACGAACTGAACAAGGTGCGCGCCCGCGGCGAGGATGCAGACAATCTGCAGCAGATCTATTCGCGCATCATCAATTACGCCATTGCCGATCGCCCCGCCGACATGGTGATCACCACCCATGTCTGCCGCGGCAATTTCCGCTCCACCTGGATCTCCTCCGGCGGCTACGAGCCGGTGGCCGAAACGTTGCTCGCCGGCACCAATTACGACGGTTACTTCCTGGAATACGACTCCGACCGCGCCGGCGGCTTCGAGCCGCTGCGTTTCCTGCCGAAGGGCA
>CALRZK010000263.1:0-5500 GCA_943372615.1 Bradyrhizobium ivorense
TGCGCAAAGTCTGGGTCACCTCGATCTGCGCGGCTATGCCGCCGGTTCGGGAGGCAGTCTGTCGATCTCGACCGATGCGGCCGTGCAGATCGGTGGCAGCGCGCCTGCGGACGAGGCCGTGATGTATATCGGCGGCACGCTGTTTTCGGATCGCGGCTTCCGCTCGTTCGGCGTCGGAACTACGAAGGGCATCACGGTGCCGGACGGTGCCGTGCTGACCCAATTGGTGACCAGCATCGATCTGAACGATGCCTCGGTGCGCACCGCTGCGTCAGGTTCGGCAACTGCCGATATCGGGCGCCTGGCTGTTCTTCCGCTATGGCAGCGCGCGGGCCTGTCTGCCAACAATTTCGGCCTTGACGCGAAGGGGGATGTCATCGTCGGCGCCAATGCCGCTATTGTCACCGATGTGCGCGGTGCGGTCGGCATCAATGGCGCCAATGTCACGATCGACGGCAGGATCGAAGCGCCTGCCGGATCGATCATCCTCGGTGCGGATGGCGGCAAGATCGCGCTAGGCAATTCCGCGGCACTGCTCGCGCGTGGCGTGCCCGTCTATCGGCCCAGCGAAAGGGGGCGCCAAATCGGCGAGGTGCTGGATGGTGGCTCGGTCGTTCTGAGTTCCATGAGTTATTCCATGGGGACCGGGACGTTGATAGACGTGTCCGGCGCGACGGGCCTCATCGACGGCGAGCAAAGAGGCGCAGGACAGATCAGGCTCGACAGCAATGGCGGGTCGATCACCTTGAATGGCGGCGGCCTCATCCAGGGACGGCTGTTGGCGCGCGCGGGCGGGCCGAATGCCATGGGCGGGACGTTGATCGTGTCGAACCAGGGCATCGACATCGGTCCCAGCGCCTTCGAAATGCTGAGAAGCCTGCTCGGAAACCTCATCATGGACGATACCAATGGTGACGGCGACTACACCTGGGAAGATGCGATCGGTTACGACTATGGTCCCGTGTTGACGAATTGGTGGGACGGTAGCTCGATTTTCCCGAGCGGCGGGCCTTTCATCATCACGCAGGAGTTTGTCGATGCCCTCCGAAACGTGCGGGTGCCGGCTTTCACCGTCACCAAGAATGCCACCACGGGAGGTGGGTACGCCGCCATCGATCCAACGCAATATGGACTCGTTCGCGAGGACATTTTAGCGCTTCGGGACTATTTCGGCGGCGATCCCATGTCGGATCTGTTCAACATGGGCGCGGTGGTGGCGAAGACGCCTCCTGCGCCCAAGCTGATCGAGTCAGTTGTCAACGGCGGTGGCTTCGCCAATCTCTCGCTCGCGACGTTCAATACCATCGAGCTTGACGCCGTCAATCTGTCGCTGGGGCGATCGATTTCGATCCGGGGACCGGTGGTCTCGAATGGCACCAGTTCGACGCTGACGGCGCCCTATATCCAGATGAGCGGCGGCACCGCCAACGCCGCAGCGTCGCTTGCAGGCACGCTGAATCTCACATCGTCGCTCATCGACATTCGCGACGCCAACAGCATTCGCGGCTATCAGCAGACCATCCTGCAAAGCGACAGCATGCGGTTCACCGCAAGCGGCGTTAACCGCACCTCCGGCTTGACCGTCGATGGCGATCTCCTCCTCAAGGCGGGAGTGATTTATCCGGACAGCATGATCGCCGCGACGATCGTCGCGGGGAATGCCATCACGGTCGAGCAGAACGGGGCTTCTTCGCTGCCGCTCTCGGCGGCGGGCTCCCTGACGCTGCAGGCGCCGGTCATCACGCAAGGAGGCACGCTGCTGGCGCCGTTCGGCGCCATCACGCTCGATGCGCGCGGCCGCCTTGTCCTCGCGGCCGGCAGCGTCACGTCGGTCTCCGGTGCAGGGCTCAATGCCCTCTATGGCACGCTGCTCAATGGCGAGACATGGCAGGTGGACCCCGGCACCGGAGCGCCGGTGAATGTCGTTGCCCCGCCGGAAAAGCGGATCACGCTGAAGGGTGCGAATGTTGCCGTCGGGGGCGGCGCAGTCGTTGATATCTCCGGCGGCGGCGATCTTCACTCCTGGGAGTTCGTGCCCGGTCCCGGCGGCTCGCATGATATCCTGAATCTGTCCGGCATGTTCGCCATCATGCCGTCGCAGGCCTCTGCGGCGTCCGATACGGGACGGCGCGTCTGGCTGGCAGGCGGCAATGGCCTTGCGGCCGGGTGGTACACGCTGTTGCCGGCGCGTTATGCGCTTCTGCCCGGCGCCTACGCCATTCAGATGGTCAAGGGCAGCGAGACCGCGTTACCCGCGTTCCAGACGAATATTCTCGCCGATGGCACCGCAGTGATGGCGGGCCGTCTCGGTGACGCCTTCTCCGGCACGGGCGAGCAGTTCAATTCGGCGTGGCGCGTGATGTCCGGAAATGTCGTCCGGCAATATACCGAATACAATGAAGCGTCCGCCAATGCGTACTTCGCGTCGGAAGCCTTCAAGGTGGCGCAGTATCGCGCCACCGGAGAGAGCATCGTCACGCCGCGGTCACCCATCGATGCAGGTTCGGTGGTGTTCAAGGCGACGCAGGAACTAAGCCTCGATGGCAGCCTCAAATCGGCTGCACCGGGTGGCCGGGGCGGCTTGGTGGATATTGTCGCGACAAAGATCGCGGTGCTTGGTGCCGGACAGGACAGCGCAACTCTCAAGGCCGATGGATATCTCGTCCTGGATGCAGCGAGCCTCAGCAATTTCGGTGCGGCGAGCCTGTTGATCGGCGGCGAACGGTCCGGCGATACGCGCGGCATGCGCCTCGAAGTAAGCGCCAGCGACATTGTCATCAGAAACGATTCTGCGTCGGCGCTGACCGGTCCTGAAGTCATTCTGGCCGCCAGCGGCCAGGTCGGTGTCGGCGCGGGTAGCGTTGTTCTCGCCAAGGGAGATGCCGCGGGCCGTACCGGCGATATCGTTGTGAAGCCACAGGTGGCTGCAATCAAGGTCGATCCCCAAGGCTGGGATGACGGCAATCCGGACGACGATGTCGTCCAGACGCCATCGAAGGATTACGGCGCCCTGATCCGTGTATCGACCGGCGATGTGGCGCGTGTGCTGCGCGAAAACGTCGATACCACGATCGGCGGCGTCGTCAGCATCGGCGCAGGCGCGCAGATCGGCGGCGGCAATGCGCTGGTGATCGATGCGACGCGCACCACCAACCTGTCCGGCACGGCACAGCTCTCGGCATCGTCTTTGTCGGTGTCGTCGGGCCGGATCGGCCTTGGCGGTGGCAGCGAAGGTCTTGTGCTATCGCTTCCCTCATTGCAGCAACTGGCTAACACCCAGCACCTGACGCTGCGCAGCTATAGTTCGATCGATTTCCATCAATCGATGAATTTCGGCGGCGCCGGTCTCGCCCGGGTGACACTCGATGCCGGTGCGTTGGCCGGTTACGGCAATAGCAACATTCTTGTCAGCGGCGATATCATCACGCTCGACAATAGCGGTGGCGGCACGCCCGTCGCAGGCACCGGCACTGGTGCACTGGCGCTGACGGCGCGCGACCTTATCCTCGGCAGCGGCACGAAGACGGTCAGCGGGTTTGGCTCGGTCGTGTTGACCGGCACCAATGGCATCATCGGTCAGGGCAAGGGGGCGTTCGACGGCGGCACGGCGGCCGTCACGCTCGCAACCCCGGTTCTGACCGGGCGGCAAACTGCCAATCAATCGATCTCGACCGCGGGCGCACTCAGCCTGACCGGAACCGGCAGCACATCGACACTGGCAGCAGTGGATAGTCTCGGCTCGATCCTCGCATTGTCAGGGCGCGACGTCGTCATCGGCGGCCGGATCGTTGCGGTCGGCGGTGCAGTGAATGTGACTGCGACCGCCGGCAGTGCGGTGATCGACGCGGGTGCGTTGATCGACGTCGGCGGCTTTGCGAAGCAGTTCTACGATGTGACCGAATATGCCGGCGCCGGCCGCATCGGCCTCACGGCCATCGGCGGCGACGTCCAGGTGCGATCCGGCGCTACGCTCAATCTCGCGGCGGCGGCGGGCGGCGGCAATGCCGGCAAGCTCGACGTCACGGCATCGGGCGGCGGCATCGTTGCGCTCGACGGGACCATCGCGGCGCAGGCCGGGGCAGGCGGCAAGGCAGGCTCGTTCGCGCTCGATATCGGCGCATTGCCTGACTTCGCCGGACTGAGCGAAAAATTGAACGCGTCCGGCTTCTTCTCCTCGCGTCAATTCCGTGTTCGCAGCGGCGATGTGGAGATCGCAGGTCTCACACGCGTCGATGACTTCATGCTGTCGGCGGATGCCGGCATCGTCACCATCGCCGGCATGATCGATGCCCGCACGACCTATGGCGGCCGCATCGCCATCACCGGCGGCAATGGTGTCATCATGCGGACCTCCGCAACGCTGATGGCCGGCGCCACCGACAGCCTGCTCGGCTCTGGCCGCGTCACGCTGGAAGCGGCCGGTGGCCGGCTCGACGTGCAGGGCGGTACCATCGATGTCTCCGGCGGGGAAAGCGGCGTCGTCCGCTTCCGTGCACAGCGCGATGCCGGCCCGGATCTGATCAAGGTAGACAATCTGTCCGCCAATATTATCGGCGCTCGTATGAGCGTGCTCGAAGGCGTTGCCAGCTATCAGTCCGCAGACGGCACGGTGGAATCGCAATGGAGCGACGCCGTCAATCAAGCCAATGACTTCGTGGGCAATTCCGCGGCGATCCTCGGACGTCTCGGCAATCCCACTGGTGTTGCCCTGATGGCGGGAATCGTGATCACCAGCAGCGGCGACCTGACGCTTGGCTCGGATCTCGATCTCGCCAATACATTTGGTCCTGCATTGCGTGCCGGCAGCCTGACGCTGCGTGCGGCGGGCAACCTGAAAATCGACGGCAATATCAGCGATGGCTTCTCCGATGCCTCGTCCACCGGCGCGTTGCTGACCGGGAAGTCATGGGATATCCGGCTGGTCGCCGGCGCGGATCTCGGTGCCGCCAATGCACTGGCGGTGACGCCACTGGCCGGGCTTCCGGCGGCGAGCGGCACGATCACCATCGGCAGCGACACGGCAGGCAAGGTCGTTCGCACCGGTACCGGTGATATCGACGTCGTGGCCGCGCGTGACTTGCGCTTCGCCAATGTCGCTTCGGCGATCTATACAGCTGGCGAACTTGATACCCGTAGCTATACGGATTTCACGCCAGCTGCGGACGCCGTCTTCGCTATCGGCGGTGGCCATCTGAACATCGCGACCGGCAACGACATTTCGGTCGATATCAAATCCACCGAAGGAGAGTTCTTCACCACCTGGCTGCGTCGTTCCGCATTGATAGAGCGGAATGGGTTGTTTTTGCCTGGGAATCAATCGAGCTGGTGGATTCAGTACGGTGCCTTCCAGCAGGGTGTCGGCGCTCTCGGGGGCGGCAATGTTGCCGTGAATGCCGGTGGCAATCTCGGAAATCTCGTCGTGGCACTCGCCACGAACGGGCGCCTTCATGGTGGCACCACGACCACGACGGACATAGCCCTGCAGATCGATAATGGCGGC
>CALRZK010000264.1:0-5498 GCA_943372615.1 Bradyrhizobium ivorense
CTCGACGCGCTGGAAGGCGCCGGGATGATGACCAAGGCGCAGAATGGTGACGAGGAGGCGTCGGCCTTTATTGTCAAGCAATGCGAAGCCTATCTGCAGACCGGCGAAACCGAACCGCTGCGTTCGCCAAAATTGCGCGAAGCCATGGCCAAGGCGCAGCCGCGCCCGGATCTCACCCGCTCTGCCCTGCTGCCGCTGATGATCGACCGCGAGCGCGCCCGCAATGGCGCCTGGTATGAGATGATCCCGCGCAGCCAGAGCAAGGTGCCCGGCCAGCACGGCACCTTTCGTGATTGCATCGATCGCCTGCCCGAGATCGCGGCGATGGGCTTTGACGTGCTGTATTTCACGCCGATCCACCCCATCGGCGAGACCAATCGCAAGGGCAAGAACAATGCGCTGACCGCTGAGCCCGGCGATGTCGGCAGCCCCTATGCCATCGGCGGCAAGGAAGGCGGCCATGACGCCATTCATCCCGACCTCGGCACGCGGGAGGATTTCCATGCAGTGATCGCGGCGTGCAAACAGCACGACATGGAAGTCGCCATCGACGTCGCCGTGCAGTGCTCGCCGGACCATCCATGGGTCAAACAGCATCCCAACTGGTTCAAGCGGCGGCCGGACGGCTCGATGAAATATGCAGAGAATCCGCCGAAGAAGTATCAGGACATCCACAATCCCGATTTCACCTGTGACGATGCCGGCTCGCTGTGGAACGCGCTGCGCGACATGCTGCTGTATTGGTGCGATCAGGGCGTCAAGATTTTCCGCATCGACAATCCGCACACCAAGCCGCTGCGGTTCTGGGAATGGGCGATCCATGAGGTGCAGCTGAAGCATCCGGATGCGTTGTTCCTCGCCGAAGCCTTTACGCGACCGAAGCTGATGAAGGGCCTGGCCAAGCTCGGCTTCTCGCAGAGCTACACCTATTTCACCTGGCGCACAGCGAAGTGGGAGATAGAGGAATATCTCAACGAGCTGTGTCGCTATCCCGAGCGCGAATATTATCGACCGAATTTCTTCGTCAACACGCCTGACATCCTGCCCTATCACCTGCAATCCGGTGAGCAGTGGATGTTCAAGTCACGCGTGGCGCTGGCCGCCGTGCTGTCGTCGGTCTACGGCGTCTATAACGGCTTCGAGCTGCTCGAACACGAGGCCATTCCGGGCAAGGAAGAATATCTCGACTCCGAGAAATACGAGATCAGGACGCGTGACTGGCACAAGCCGGGCAATATCATCCCGTATATCACCGCGCTGAATTTCGCTCGCCGGGCCAATCCGGCGCTGCAGCAGATTTCCAACCTGCGCTTCATGCCCGTCGAGAACGACAACATCATCGGCTTCTTGAAGACCTCGGTGGACGGCACCAACACGGTGGCCGGCGCCATCGCGATCTCGCGCGAGGCCTATGAATTCTGGTTGCCGATCGACACCCAGATTCTCGTCGATGGCGAGAAGCGCAATGTCGCGGCCGTCGAAAACATCATCACCGGTGAGCGCCACGGCGTCGAATGGGGCGGCATCCGCCTGCGTATCGACCCGCAACGCGATCCCGCCGCCCTGTTCCGCTGCCTTGCCTGAAAGCGCCCGTAATGAATGTGATGACCGACATCAAGCCGAAGACCGACGTGGCGCAGCCCAACAACGCAATCGATCCGCTCTGGTACAAGGACGCCATCATCTATCAGCTGCACGTGAAGACGTTCGCGGACAGCAACAATGACGGCATCGGCGACTTTGCGGGCCTGACGGAAAAACTCGATTATCTGCAGGAGCTCGGCGTCACCACGCTGTGGCTGATGCCGTTCTATCCGTCGCCTGGCCGCGACGACGGTTACGACATCGCCGATTACGGCTCGATCCACCCCGACTTCGGCACGATGAAGGATTTCAAGCGCTTCATCCATGAGGCCAAGCGCCGGGGCCTGCGCGTCATTACCGAACTCGTCATCAATCACACCTCGGACCAGCATGACTGGTTCAAGCGCGCCCGCCGCAGCCCTGCCGGATCGAGCGCACGCGACTGGTATGTGTGGAGCGACACCGACAAGAAATATGACGGCACCCGGATCATCTTCACCGATACGGAAAAATCCAACTGGACCTGGGACCCGGAAGCCAAGGCCTATTACTGGCACCGCTTCTTCTCGCATCAACCCGACCTGAATTTCGACAATCCGCGCGTCGTCTCGGCCGTGGTGCAGGTCATGAAGCGCTGGCTCGATGCTGGCGTGGACGGTTTCCGTCTCGACGCGATTCCCTATCTGATCGAGCGCGACGGCACCAATAACGAAAACCTGCCGGAGACCCACAAGGTCATCAAGCATCTGCGCGCCGAACTCGACGCCTATGCGCCGGGCCGCCTGCTGCTCGCCGAGGCCAATCAGTGGCCGGAAGACGTGCAGGAATATTTCGGCAATTCCGACGAATGCCACATGGCCTATCACTTCCCGCTGATGCCGCGCATCTATATGGCGCTGGCGCAGGAAGACCGTTTCCCGATCACCGACATCATGCGGCAGACGCCGGATATTCCGGACAATTGCCAGTGGGCCATGTTCCTGCGCAATCATGACGAGCTGACCCTGGAAATGGTCACCGATGTGGAGCGCGATTATCTGTGGTCGACTTACGCCAACGATCCGCGCGCGCGCATCAATGTCGGTATCCGTCGCCGCCTCGCGCCGCTGATGGACAATGACCGCCGCAAGATCGAATTGCTGGACTCGCTGCTGCTGTCCTTCCCGGGCACGCCGATCATCTATTACGGCGATGAGATCGGCATGGGCGACAACATCTATCTCGGCGACCGCAATGGCGTGCGCACGCCGATGCAGTGGGCTCCCGACCGCAATGGCGGCTTCTCCCGCGCCGACCCCGCGCGTCTTTATGCACCGCCGATTATGGATCCGATCTACGGCTACGAGTCCGTGAATGTGGAAGCGCAGTCTCGCAGCCTATCGTCGCTGTTGTCGGCGACCAAGCGCCTCATTGCCGTGCGCAAATCCACGCTGGCCTTTGGCCGTGGCACGATGACTTTCATCCGACCGGAAAACCGCTCGGTGCTGTGCTATGTACGTCAGTATGGCGACGAGGTGATCCTGTGCGTCGCCAACCTGTCGCGCGCAGCGCAGGCGACCGAGCTTGATCTGTCGCCGTGGAAGGAACGCGTGCCGCTCGAAATGCTCGGCCGCACCAAATTCCCGCCGATCGGCGAGCTGCCCTACATGGTCACGCTGGCGCCTTACGGCTTCTATTGGTTCCAGCTCGAGAAGCGCGACGTCTCCGAACACTCGCAGCCGTCCGTCGTGCCGGAATTCGAGACGCTGGTGGTGCCGCTGGGCTCGACCTGGATGACGCTGGCGCGGACCCGCAGCGTGTTCGAACATGACGTGCTGCCCGGCTTCCTGTCGCGCTCGCGCTGGTATCCCGAACGCAACGCCAAGGCCGTTCAGCCGACGCTGACCTCGGCAACGCCGTTCTGTCTGGTCGGCGACAACCGGCCATGGCTGGTGTTCTTCGAAACTACCCAGCGCGGCGCCACATCCCGCTACGTCCTGCCGATGCAGATCGACTGGGTGCGCTTCGACCGCGACCGCTACAATCCGAAGGCCTTTGCCGCCGTCCGCCAGGGCGCACGCGAAGGCACGCTGTTGGATGTCGCCACAGACGAGATCTTCATCTCACTGCTGCTCTATAATCTGCGCAATTCCGTGACGGTGGAAGAGGTCGAGGGCATCAAGCTCGAATTCCGCCCGACCAAGAAGCTCACCGACAAGCCGCAGCAGAAGCTCGAAAACATCCGTGCGGTGGAAACCGAGCAGTCGAATTCGACCGCTCTGGTCGATAGCGACTATGTGGTGAAGATCTATCGCAAGCTGCAGACCGGCATCAATCCGGAGATCGAAGTCGGACACTTCCTGACTGAAATCGCCGGCTTCGCCAACACGCCGGCCTTGCTCGGCAGCGTCGAGCTGATCGAAGGCGACCAGCGCAGCGCCGTCTCCATCGTTCATGCTTTCGTGCAGAACCAAGGCGACGCCTGGACCGTTTCATCCGGCTATCTCGACCGTTTCGTGGAGCGCGAACGGCTGCTGGCCGTGGATGACGGCCATGCGATGAGCGAAGACCAGATCGCCTATCTCCGCTATATGACGCAGACGGGCTTGCGCGTCGCCGAGATGCAGATCGCTCTGGCGAGCCGCGACGATATCGCCGATTTCAAGCCGGAGCCGACCGCCACGTCGGATATCAAGCTCTGGACCGATGAAATCGTCAGCCGCGCCGAACCAGTGTTCAGCCTGCTGGCCCAACGTCGCAATTCGGCACGCGACAGCGATCGCGGCCTGATCGATGCCGTGCTGGCCCTGCGCAACAATCTGCGCGACACCTTGAACGGTCTGCTGCCCGCCAAGATCGACGGGCTGAAGATCCGCCATCATGGTGACTTCCATCTCGGCCAGATGCTGATCGTCAAGGACGACATCTTCATCATCGATTTCGAGGGCGAACCGCGCCGCGCCATTGCTGATCGTCGCCGCAAGGCGCCGGCGGCCCGCGATGTCGCTGGCCTCATCCGCTCGATCGACTATTCGGCCACGGCGGCGCTGGAGCGTGCCGAACAGATCGCGCCGGACGAGAACGGCAAGCTCGCGACCGCCCTCACCTCGTGGCGTGATCGGGCCATCGACGCCTTTGTCGAGGCCTATCGCGAGGCGATGACCGACAAGCGTCTGTGGCCGGCCGACGCCAAGGCGGCCGATGACATGCTCAAATTCTTCCTGATCGAAAAAGCGTTTTACGAGATCGAATACGAACTCGCACATCGCCCTGATTGGCTGCGCGTACCGCTCGCCGGTTTGTTGCGTATCTTGAACGGTGAGCCGAAGGAATCCGTATGACCAGTCTTCCCGCCGAAGCCTATGCCATCATCGAGGGACGTCACTCCGACCCGTTCCACTATCTCGGGCCGCACAAGGAGAACGATCGCACCGTGGTGCGCGCATTCCTGCCCGATGCCGCCAAGGTGGATGCCATCGACGATCACGGCGCTACGACGCCTCTGGAGCGCATTCATGATTCCGGCCTGTTCGTCGGCGCGCTGGCCAATGGCTCGACGACATATCAGCTCCGCGCGAAATTCGGCGACAATGTCGTCGATCTCGAAGACCCCTATCGCTTCCCGCCGCTGCTGACGGATTTCGATCTCTATCTGCTTGGCGAGGGCACCGATCAGCGCATCTATGACAAACTCGGCGCGCATCCGCGCGTCATCGACGGCATTGCCGGCGTGGCTTTCGTGGTGCTGGCACCCAATGCCAAGCGTGTCAGCGTGGTCGGCGATTTCAACTTCTGGGATGCGCGCCGGCATCCGATGCGCGTGCGCGGCGTCGGCTATTGGGAGCTGTTCGTCCCTGGCGCCACCGCAGGCAATCACTACAAGTTCGACATCATCGGCCCGCATGGTCAGGTGCCGCTGAAATCCGATCCGTTCG
>CALRZK010000265.1:0-5491 GCA_943372615.1 Bradyrhizobium ivorense
TCGAAGCCGAAGCCGACAGCATTCCGCAGTATCTCGAAGTCGATGTCTCGACGCTCGATATCGGCACCTCCCTGCATATCACCGACCTCAAGCTGCCGAAGGGCGTGAAGACGCTTGCACGCGACGCCGATATGACCCTGGTCACCATCGTGCCGCCCTCGGGTTATGGTGAAGAAGCTGCGCCGGCTGCTGCTGCCGCTGCTGCTCCGGCTGCTGGTGGCAAGGCTCCGGCCGCTGGCGCCAAGGCTCCGGCTGCTGCCGCCGCTCCGGCGAAGAAGAAGTAAGCCAGCGCGGGAGACCGCGTCATGCGCCTCTTTGTTGGCCTCGGAAACCCTGGTGCGAAATACCAGGGCAACCGGCACAATATCGGGTTCATGGTTCTCGACGAGATTGCCCGGCGTCACGGTTTCGCACCGTGGCGCCGTCGCTTTCAGGGCGAGACCTCGGAAGGCACGCTCGGTGGCGAGCGCGTCATTCTGCTGAAGCCGATGACTTTCATGAACGAATCCGGCCGCTCCGTGCAGGAGGCCGCCTCGTTCTTCAAGATTTCACTCGGCGATATCGCCGCGTTTCACGACGAGCTCGAACTGCCTTTCGCCAAAGTGCGCGTGAAGGTCGGCGGCGGTATTGCCGGACATAACGGGCTGCGTTCGATCTCCGCCCATGTCGGCAATGATTATCGCCGCGTGCGCCTCGGCATCGGACATCCCGGTGCCAAGGCGCTGGTGCATAACCATGTGCTGGGCGATTTCGCCAAGGCGGAGCGCGCGCAGCTCGAAGCGTTCAACGATGCGGTGTCCGATCACGTCGGGCTGCTCGTCGGCGGCAACGACTCGTCGTTCCAGAACAAGGTGCATCTCACGATGCAAGCCAAGGGTTTCACGTCGAAGGACGACAACGGCTCCGCTGAGAAGCCGTCGAAGAATTAGGCAAGAATCAGGACAGGGTCATGGGATTCAAATGCGGGATCGTCGGGCTGCCGAATGTCGGCAAATCGACGCTGTTCAATGCACTCACCGAAACCGCTGCCGCGCAGGCTGCGAACTATCCGTTCTGCACCATCGAGCCGAATGTCGGTGAAGTCGCGGTGCCGGACAAGCGGCTCGACAAGCTGTCCGAGATCGGCAAGTCGCAGCAGATCATCCCGACCCGCCTGACTTTCGTTGATATCGCTGGACTTGTGAAAGGCGCGTCGAAGGGCGAAGGCCTCGGCAATCAGTTCCTCGCCACTATCCGCGAAGTCGATGCCGTCGCTCATGTGGTGCGCTGTTTCGTCGATGACGACATCACCCATGTGGAAGGCAAGATCGATCCGCTCGCCGACATCGAGATCATCGAAACCGAACTGATGCTCGCGGATCTCGATTCCTGCGAAAAGCGCATTGATAACCTCACCAAGAAGGCCAAGGGCAACGACAAGGACGCCAAGGAGCAGCTCGAACTCGTGCAACGCGCGCTCGTGCTGCTGCGCGACGGCAAGCCGACCCGCTTTCTGGAGCGCAAACCCGAGGAAGAGCGCGCCTTCAGCATGCTCGGCCTGCTGACATCGAAGCCGGTTCTCTATGTCTGCAATGTCGAAGAGGGCTCGGCAGGCGAAGGCAACGAGTATTCGAAGCGGGTAGCCGAACATGCCGCCAAGGAAGGCGCGGTGGCCGTTGCGATCTCCGCCAAGATCGAATCTGAAATCGCCACGCTGTCACGCGCCGAGCGCAACGAATTCCTCGAGACGCTCGGCCTCGAAGAAGCTGGTCTCGATCGGCTGATCCGCGCCGGCTACACGCTGTTGCAGCTCATCACCTATTTCACGGTGGGACCGAAGGAAGCCCGTGCCTGGACGATCACCAAAGGCACCAAGGCGCCGCAGGCCGCTGCCGTCATTCACACCGACTTCGAGAAGGGATTCATCCGCGCTGAAACCATTGGCTATGACGATTATGTCAGGCTCGGTGGCGAAGCCGGCGCCCGCGATGGCGGCAAGCTGCGGCTGGAAGGCAAGGAATATGTCGTCAATGACGGCGACGTGCTGCACTTCCGGTTCAATACGTAAGATTCTCCGCCGTCATTGCGAGCCCCGCAAAATTGGCTTTGCCAATTTTGCTTGGGCGAAGCAATCCAGAAAGCCAAAGACTGGATTGCTTGGTCGCTGCGCTTCTCGCAATGACGGTTGAAAAGCCAGTAGATACTACAAGCCCCGCTGCTCGCCCTGATCGCGGATCGCGCCGAGATGCTCGTTGATCCTGAATACAATCAGCACGAATTCAGCGCTGATGCGGGCGGCGATGATGCCGACGATCACGCTGGCAAGGCTGGATAGCAGGATGATGAAGCCGCCGAACGGGCTGATCGCCATGGTCGCCAGGCCGGAAAAGATGCCGGAAACGCCGAACAGGATGATCAAGGCGATCACCAGCCAGTAGAAGGTCTTGATGATGGTGGGCGTGATGAAACGGTCCCACTGGAACAGGTCGCGGAATTCGAACATGGAAAATCTCCCCCGGCAGTAAGCGTGACGTTGAAAGCGGCTCGCATCAAGGGCTTGTTCCCCTTTCCCGTCAGCTACGGGCAAGCCATGCAAGCGGCCGGGTTGAGATTGCCTCAAATAGCGGCCACAATCAGGCTCCTTAGGCGGCATTCCCCAGCATGACCCTGACATTCGAAGATTTTCAGCCCGGCCATTTCGGCAGTTTCGGGCCCCGCACGATCACCCGCGATGAAATCATCGCCTATGCCAAAGAATATGATCCGCAGCCGATGCATCTCGACGAAGAGGCCGCCAAGGCCTCGATGTTGAAGGGGCTCGCAGGTTCAGGCTGGCACATGTGCTCGCTGATGATGCGCATGATCTATGACGGCTTCCTGCACAAGACCGCATCCCTGGGATCTCCAGGCGTTACCGAGATGAAGTGGTTGATGCCGTTCCGGCCGAATGACGAACTCACGCTCGATGTCGAAGTCCTGGAGACGCGTGCCTCACAGTCGCGTCCGTCGATGGGCCTCGTGACGTTTCGCTGCAGCACGCGCAACGCCAAGGGGCAGACCGTGTCCGATATGACCGTGCCGATCATGATCGGCCGTCGCGCGACTGCGGAGCAGGTGTGACATGCCCTTTCTCGATGACATGACAGTCGGCCTGCGCCGCGAACTCGGCACGTTCACCTTCACGGCCGACAACATCAAAACCTTCGCACGCGAATTCGATCCACAGCCGTTTCATCTGGATGAAGAGGCCGGCCGCAAGTCGATTTTCGGCGGCCTCGCGGCATCGGGTTGGCATGTCGCATCCGTCTGCATGAAGTTGCTCGTCGAAGCTGGCGATCGCGCCCGCCGGGAAGCCGAAGCGCGCGGTGAGGAATTCGGAACCGGAGGACCGTCACCGGGGTTTCGCGATCTGCGCTGGATCAAACCGGTGCTCGCGGGTGACACATTGAGTTATTCCAGCGAAGTGGTCTCAGTCCGGGCTACTGCATCACGACCAGGTTGGGGTATTGTTCAATCGAAGAACGTCGCGGTGAATCAGCGGGGCGAAGAAGTTTATTCCTTCCTCGGCACGGTATTCCTGCCACAGCGCAGCGCCGGCAATTAACCCAAACCAGTTTTGTTGGTGGAACCGACCCAACATTAATGTGTTTTGAACTTTGTGAGCGTGATGTGCGACTCACGCTCAACGAATGCTTAGGCATGTAAGGCTCGCGCAAGCGACACTGTCCTAAGACGAGAGATCACTGGGGACTACGATGGCTGATCGCGCCGGATTGAAATTTGTGGGATTCATCTTTGCGAGCATCACGCTTGCGGTGATGTTCGGCACCTGCATGGTCGTGAAGGGCTATGCCGACGGCGCCTACACGCTTGATAACAGCGCGGTGGTCAGTGAATAACGATCGCGCCCGCACAATGGATGCGGGCGTCACGTAAGACGATCCCAGCCGCGAAAATCAGCGGCTCCAGGCGAAGCCAATCAGCGCAACCGCCACTATCAGCAAACCTGAAAATCGGATGATAACGGTGCCCATTTTGGGCGCTGACCCGCGTGCCGGAATTGGCGCGGCGGTATTCGGACGAATCGTTTGCACGGATGTCTCCCCAGACCCCAGACAGTTTTTTCTGCCTGTATCCTTGGTCAGGGACAGGTCGTTAAAGTTCAATTGAAATTGTGCCGAAGAAACTGAAATTTCAATGAAAAACGCCGCCCCGAAGCCGGGACGGCGTTGAAAACACTATATAATTACCGATCAGTCGTGGCGGAGGTTATCCGCGGCGCGCTTCCACTGGGCAACGTTATCGGCGATCAGGCGGGTCGATTTCATGGCCGCCTGGCTGAGCTGGGCATAGCCCGAGATCTCGCGCTGGACGCGCTGGCCTTCGGCATGGAGCAGGTCGCGCAGGCTTTCCAGTTCACCGATCAGCTTTTCGATCTCGGCCAGCGAGGTGCCGGCAACGCGCTGGATCAGCGAGTTGACGCTGTTCACGGTCGCTTCGGTCGAGGAGTCGAGCGGAGCCGACGCATCGGCGGCAGCAGGCGTTTCGCCAGCGGCGCCATTCGCGCCGGGGCGGCGGAGATAAGCGATATCGTTACGAACGAAGTCGCGGATCCCGGCTTCGACTTCGGAGACGGCGGCGAGGTTGCTGTCTTCGGCGGTAGCGGTGGTTTCGGTCTGCTCGGGACGTGCGTTCATAGGCTTTCTCCTGATCGACGCATGACGCGCGGACTGTCCCCCGCACGCGTAACAACATTGTCATCTGCGCAGTCGATTCTGACAGGATAGCGGCCAATATGCGGCGAGTGGTCGTTCTTTGCTGATAATTCGCGGATAAAGTGTATGTAAACTTAAGCTACCAGCTGTGCTTAAAGCCTGCGGTAAGACTCTTGTTCGTTACGCCCGCCGTGGTCTCGCTCACCGAACCGGTGACATTGATACCGCCGAACAGTTTCTGCTCGGCGCCGAAGCGGCGAAGCCATTTGTCATCGGTGGTCGCCAGCGTCTGACCGGCGAGGAAACTGGTTCCGGTGTCCGAGATATTGAAGCGCGCCTGCTGGTCGGTTTCGTAGCTACGTGTCGGGCGGCCGTTATAGCCGACCATCGGAATGCTGCCCTGCTGGATCACGTTATAGCCGCTCTGCAGGGTCAGCGAATACTGGTTGCCGGCAAGCGGCACCGATTTGCTGATCGAGGTTCCGAATTTGGTCTGGTCCGAATAGGGATCGACGCGGGCTTCGATCGCGGTCTGATCCCAGACCGAGCCAACGCCGGGCGCGGTCATTGCAGCCCAGGCCGTTCCGTTGGACGTCGCTTGCGTCCCGTCGCCGAACTGGTTGCGATAGGCCTCCTGCGCGCTGCGTGCGCCGCCCTGATGCGCGACATTCATGTCGGCGCCGATGCGCGTATCCCAGAACGGCAGCACCGATTGCTTCACCGAAACGGCGGACGCGCCGCCATTATCGTTCGAGCTCCAGGACGATGTCTGCTTGCCGACGATGAGCGACGACTTG
>CALRZK010000266.1:0-5486 GCA_943372615.1 Bradyrhizobium ivorense
CGCGCTGTCCGACAAGCTGAAAGCGCCGCTGGTGCATTCCGTGCGTGGCAAGGAGATCATGGCATTCGATGACCCGCGCTGGATGGGCGGCCTCGGCATGATCGGCACCAAGCCTGTCTATGACGCCGTGCATGACTGCGACCTGCTGGTGATGGTCGGCACCGACTATCCCTATTCCAATTTCCTGCCGACCAAAGGCCACGTCATCCAGATCGACGAGCGCGCTCAAGCACTCGGCCGCCGCACCCCGACCGCACTCGGCGTGATCGGCTCGGCACGGCCGTCTTTGGCGATCCTGCTCGGCCGTGTTCAGGCCAAGACCGACGGCAAGTTCTTTGAAAAGACGGCGCATGCCCGCCACAAGTGGGACGAGATGCTCGACAAGCAGGCCGACCCCGCCCGCAGCAAGAACAAGATTCACCCGCAGGCGGTCGCACGCGTCACCAGCGATCTCGCACGCAGTGATGCGATCTTTGTGCTCGATACCGGACTCAACACGCTGTGGTCGGCGAACTGGATCCGTCAAAACGGCACCCAGCGCATCACCGGCTCGTTCAACAATGCCGCAGTCGGCACAGCCGTCGGACAGGGCAATGGCATCCAGATTCTGGATCGCTCCAAGCAGGTGATCGTTCTCACCGGCGATGGCGGCTTCAACATGCTGATGGGCGAGTTCATGACCGCCGTGCAGCACAAGCTGCCTCTCAAGGTCATCGTCTACAATAACTCCGCCCTCGGTCTGATCACGCTGGAAGCCGAGAGCGTCGGCCTTGCGCCGTTCCGCGAAGCGATCGAATTCCCCAATCCGGATTTCGCCGCCCTCGCGCGCGCCTGTGGCGGCCAGGGCTTTACGGCGAAGCAGCCGGGTGAGCTCAAGAAGGCCATCGCCGATGCGCTGGCCTGCGATGGCCCTGCCATCGTGGATTGCGTGGTCGCGGCCGACGAGATCCCGAACCTGCCGCATGTCGATGCCAACATGATCGGCAACTATGCGCTCGCCAAGATCAGGGAAGCCGTGATGTCGGTGACGGGTTGAAGTATCGCGCCTTTCTCGCAATCGGACGGCCGGTAGGCAGGCTGCTCATTTTCTCGTCGAGAGCCGTTCCGGCTTGCTCAAAGTCAAAGCATGAGCATCCGCTTGTGCTTTGAAATTTGCTGAAACTGTCTGAATCTCGGTTGACGGCATCGCTTTCCGAGATGGCACGCTGTTTGCGTAACAACGGTATCCAACAAGGATGCCGTCATGCCGCCCAAGCAAGTGCAACTGAGCGTCGCCAATGTCAGCAAGTCATTCGCTGGCAAGAATGGCGACGTCACCGTGCTGGACGATCTCTCGTTCAGCATCAATGAAAGCGATTTCGTCAGCATCATCGGGCCTTCGGGCTGCGGCAAGACGACCATCTTCAATATCATTGCCGGCCTGCTGGAGCCCGATAGCGGCACCATCACCTATCGCGGCCAGGAGATCGACAGCCTACGCGGCCGCGTCGGCTATATGATGCAGAAGGATCTTCTTTTTCCGTGGCGCACGGTGCTCGGCAATGTCCTGCTCGGGCTCGAGACCCGCGGCGTCGATGCCGGGGAAGCCGAGGCCAAGGCGCGCGAATATCTCAAGCAGTTCGGCCTCGCCGGCTTCGAGAACGCCTATCCGAAGACATTGTCCGGCGGCATGCGGCAGCGCGTGGCGCTGATCCGCACGTTGATCATGGACCCGGACATTCTGCTGCTGGACGAGCCGTTCTCGGCGCTGGACTACCAGACGCGCTTGTATCTGGAAGGCGTACTGAAGGATGCCGTACAGACCTACAAGAAGACGGTCATCCTCGTCACCCATGACATTGACGAAGCGGTCGCGCTGTCGAAGCGCGTGGTCGTGCTGTCCGGACGCCCCGCACGGGTGAAGGTCGTGCATGAGATCGACATCGACGCGACCTCTCCGGTCACTGCGCGCAACGACGCGAATTTCGCGACCTATTTCAAGACGCTCTGCGCCGAGCTCGACATCCAGACCGAGAAAACCGCATGACGATGACGATCCAGACCAGCGCGCCGATCCGCAGCAAGCGCAAGGCTGCGCGCGCCCGCAAGTCCGCGGGTTTCGACACGACGCTCGGCCGCGCCTTCCTGCAGATTGCCGCCGTCGCCATCTTCTTCGCGATCTGGGAGGCCGGCGTTCATGCCGGTTACATTTCGGCGTTCCTGATGGGCTCGCCCAGCGGCATCTTTGTCGGCTTCTATCAAAAGCTTCTCAGCGGCGAATTGCTGGTGGATTCCTGGGTCACGCTGTTCGAAGCTATTCTCGGCTTCGTCATCGGCACCATCTTCGGTTCGCTCGCGGGCCTCGCGCTCTGGTACTCGGTGTTTGTCGCCAAGCTCGTCGAGCCCTTCATCGTCGCCATCAATTCAGTGCCGAAGATCGCACTGGCTCCGATCGTGGTGCTGTGGTTCGGTACCGGGCTGATCTCCAAAGTAGCACTCGCCGTCTCGCTCACCGCGCTGGTGGCGCTGATCGCTGCCTATCAGGCCGCCAAGGATGCCGATGTCGATCTGCAGTCGCTGATGATCTCCATGGGCGCGGACAAGCATCAGGTGTTCTTCAAGGCCGTGGTCCCGTCGACACTCCCGGCGATCATTGCCACCTTCCGCATCAATATCGGCTTCGGTCTGGTCGGCGCCGTGGTGGGTGAGTTCATCTCGTCGCAGCGCGGGCTCGGCCACATGATCTTCACCGCTTCCAGCCTTTACGACCTCAACTCGGTTTGGGTCGGCCTGTTCACACTGATGATCATGGGCTTTGCGCTCTACTACGTCATCGACATCATCGAGCGCACCTCGCTGCCCTGGAAGCAGGCGACCACGTCGCATCAGGTCCAAGTCTAGTTCCCAATCCTCATCCTTCGCATCACGGAGACTTTCATGTCGTTGCTTAAGCGTATCGCCTGCGCCACCGCGCTGGCCGGGTTGCTCGTTGCTTCGCCTGCTTCGGCGCAGAACAAGAAGGTGGTGCTGTCGCAGGCCTTCCAGTCGATGCTGTATCTGCCGCTCTATGTGGCCATCAATGAGGGCTTCTTCACGCAGCATGGTCTCGACCTCACCAAGGAAACCGCGGGATCGCCGACCGTCGCCTTGTCCGCCGTGATCTCGGGCGGCGCACAATTCTCGATCCACGGGCCGGAATGGACGGCCATCGCCGCCTCCAAGGGCGCACCGGTCGGCATCATCTCCAATGTCGTCAATGGCGCGGCCGTGTGGCTCGCCGCGGCGCCGGACTTCGACTTCAAGGACGTGAAAAGCCTGAAGGGCCAGAAGATCGTCACCGGCACCATGCCCACCACCAGCACATCGCTGTTCCTGAAGCTGCTGAAGGAGAACGGCATGGATGGCAAAACCGATGTGGAGATGATCCAGGTTGCCATCGGCACCGAACCCGGACCGTTCCTCGCCAAACAGGCGCCCGTCGCCGTGATGTATGAACCGGGCCTCGATCAGGTGGTCGCCAAGGGCATGAAGGTGGTGTTCGGCTTCCCGAAGACCTATGGCGCCTATGCGTTCTCGTCAGTGACCGCCCGCAACGACGTCAATCCCGATCTCGCCCAGCGCGTCACCAACGGGATGGAAATGGCCATGCGCTTCATGGCGAAGAACGAGGCGCGCACCGTCGCCATCGCGCAGAAGGAATTCCCGTCGCTGGAGCCGGCCGTGGTTGAAGCCGCGGTGAAGCGAATGCTCGCCGATGGCGTGTATCCGCCGAGCGTCGATATCACCGCGCCGTCGTTGAAAGTCTCGATGGACACCCAGATTGCGCTCGGTAATCTGGCAGCACAGCCGGACTACGACAAATTCGTGGTGCGGAAATATATCGAGCCGGCGCTGGCGATGAAGTGATCTGACGCTAACAGTTGTGGTCCCCTCCCCCAAGCAGCGAAGCTGCGCAGTGGGAAGGGTCCGCCGATAGGCGGGGGTGGGGTGCCTCCGCGAACGCCTGAGTGTGTGGAAGCACCCCACCCGTCCGGCCTTCGGCCGGCCACCCTCCCCACGGCGCACAGCTTCGCTGTGCTTGAGGGAGGGAAAGAGAAAGAAAGCTCTGAGGTTTTGACGTGACCAACTCGACCAAAACAGAAGCCGGCGTCCTCGAACTGCTGCGCCGGTTCAAATCCAACCCATCCACCGCCGACCACTACGCATCCGAGCGCCTTGCGCAGGCCAAGGCGGTGGAGCCCATCCTCAAAGCCTTCGAGGTGCTGCCCACCGACACCTCACGCAAACCGGGCCCACTGTCGGGCATCCCCGTCGCCATCAAGGATATCATCGCGACGACGGACATGCCGACCACCAATGGCTCGCCTATCTATCGCGACCATGTGCCCACCGCCGATGCCTGGGTGGTCGAACGGCTGCGCAATCTCGGCGCCACCATTTTCGGTAAGACCGTCTCCACCGAATTCGCTTGGCGCCAGCCGGGCCCGACCACCAATCCCTGGAACAGCAAGCACACACCGGGTGGATCGTCATCGGGCTCTGCTGCGGCGGTTGCCGCAGGCCTCGTGCCGCTCGCCCTCGGCACGCAAACGCTCGGCTCCATCATCCGCCCGGCCGCCTTCAATGGCGTGGTTGGCTTCAAGCCGAGCTACGGCGCCATTCCGCGCAGCGGCGTGCATCCGCTCTCCGGCTCGCTCGACCATGTCGGTTTCTTCGCGCGACAGGTCGATGATGTCGCTTATGCGCTGTCATTGCTGGCCGGGACGAGCGCCGGCGACCTTCATGGGCAGCCGGTGCCCGCCTTCGAGGTATCCGTCACGCAGGGCATCCAGCCGCTGCCGGCACCGCGTATCGCTGTGGTTCACTTCGCCAAATTCGCCAAGGCCGAAAGCGAACAGCAACAACTTTTTGGCGCATCAATCACCCGCTTGCGATCCGGCGGAGCGACGATCGACGATCTGGAGATGTCCGAACTCGATCATCTCAACTGGGACATCATAAACACCATCCTCGCCAGCGAAGCTGCGGCGATCTTCGGCGATCTCGTCGCACGCCATCCCGATAAATCCAGCGAACATCTCAAGCTGCTGGTGAAGACCGGCAGCGACATCAGCGCAGCCGACTATCTCAAGGCCAAGAAGCAGCAGCAGACATTGCGCGATGCGTTCACCGCACAGATGGCACCGTATGACGCGGTGCTGACCTTGCCGGCCACCGGCGAAGCGCCCGAAGGGCTCGACTTCACCGGCGACGCCGCCTTCTGCGCGCCATGGACACTGATGGGTGTACCGGCCATCGCGCTGCCGGCGGGCTTCGGCCGCAACGGCTTGCCGCTCGGCCTGCAGGTCGTCGGGCCCTATCGCCAGGACTTCCAAACGCTCCGCGTGGCGAAATGGATCGAGACCACGCTGACCTTCCAGCCTGGCCTGCCGAAACTCGTCGCCTGAATTCCCCGCGCGGTGGCGCAATAGGCCTTGCGCATTCTTCCTGATCGTCAATCATGACAA
>CALRZK010000267.1:0-5486 GCA_943372615.1 Bradyrhizobium ivorense
GTCCGGCCTTCAGCTTGAGGTTGAAACCGTGGCGCCAGGTGGCGAATTCGTCGGTCCAGGCCTCGATGGCATAGACATAGCGACCGATGCCATCGGGCGTGAATGTGCCGTGCCAGCGATCATTGACATCCATGGTCATGGGCGCGCGCTGCCACTCGCGATCCTGCTCGCGACGCCAGACGATGGCCGCATCGATGATCTCGTGGCCGTCGCGATAAATATCCGCCCAGACCTCGATGGCCTCGCCAGCAATCCGTTTGACCGGAAAACGACCGCCATCGACGATGGGGTAGATGTCCTCGATATGGAACGCGCCGCTCATGGCGGTGCTTGTGGTGGTCTGGGATGTTCTGTTCACGGTGATGCCATCAACAAGAGGGATGTTCGCGCCCGTGTGGAGGCAAGACGCTACAATGTATAAGAAGCCTTGTGACAGGGGTTTGGTTCCCCATGGAACCGAGCTTAGGACATCGCGTTGAAATCCCGTTATTCCCTTCGTTAACCTCCTGAAATCTCGCAACAACTTGGAATTGTTCCGTGGTTGTTTGCCTTGCAAAGTGCGTGCCGAATGGACCTTCATGCCAAAGCCGCCGAACTCGGCATTCAGACCGGTTTTCACGATGGACAGGGGCAGTGGCACACCACGGATGCCGCCGCGCTGGAGATCATTTTAAATGCCCTGCCGGTGCGCGCGCCGCGCCGGTTTCTCGATCACGTCGTGGCGCTGCCGGCCGGCGAGGGCGGACGCACACAACTGACCGAGGCGGCGACTTCACCCCTGAAGTGGGAAGTCTGGGATGGCGATCAGCTGATCGCCGAGGGCTCGGCCAATGGCCGAGAGATCGCTTGGCCGTCCGATTTGCCCATTGGCGTGCACCGCCTGCGCCTCGCCGACGCCTCGCTGTATTCGGAAGAAGCCGCTCTCGTGGTGGCGCCCGGCAAGGCCTATGCGGGCACATTCGATCGCACCTGGATGCTGGCGGTGCAGCTTTACGGCCTGCGCTCCGAGCGCAATTGGGGCATCGGCGATTTCACCGATCTGCAGAATCTGATCCGAGCCGGTGCAAAGCTTGGCGCAGGCGGTGTCGGCCTCAATCCGCTTTACATCGATGTCGAAGCGCTGCCGGAATTTACGGGCGCGGCCGACAGCGAGCTGGCGCCATTGCGCCGTTCGACACTGGTGGACTACCCCGCCGTCGCTGCGGCGAAATGGAAGGCCCTGCGCGCCGCCTTCGACGTGTTTCAGTCCGATCCGAAATCACCGCGTCAGGCGGCGTTGGCCGCTTTCCGCAACGAGCGCCCGTTGCTGACGCGCTTCGCCTGTTTTGAGGTGCTGCGCCATCGCTACCAGAAGGCCTGGTGGGACTGGCCGACCGAATGGCAGCACCCGGACGATGCGAAATGCACTGAACTCAGCGCGGGCCCTGATGGGCCGGAAGTCGCTTTCATCGAATATGTACAGTGGAATGCCGATCTGCAGCTCAAGGCCTGTTTCGATCTCACCATCGAACTGAAAATGCCCGTCGGCCTCTATCTCGACGTCGCCGTCGGTGTGCAGGCGGGCGGCTTCGATGCCTGGAATGAGCAGGTCGCGATCTCACGGCATCTGTCGGTCGGCGCGCCGCCCGATGCGCTGCAGCCCGCCGGCCAGAACTGGGGCCTTGCAGGCTTCAATGCCGCCGGCCTCGAGTCCAAGGGGTTTGCACCGTTCAAGGACATGCTGCGCGCCTCCATGCGTTATGCCGGCGCCATCCGTCTCGATCACGTGCTCGGCCTCAATCGTCTTTACGTCGTGCCGCACGGCTATCGGCCCAACAATGGCGCCTATGTCAAAATGCCGCTGGAGGCATTGCTCGCCGTCACCGCGCAGGAAAGCATCGACAACAACTGCGTCGTCATCGGCGAAGACCTCGGCACCGTGCCGGACGGTTTTCGCGATCACATGGCCGCATGGGGCATATGGTCGTATCTGGTGATGATGTTCGAGCGCGACGAGCGCTATGCGTTCCGCGGCATCGATTATTATCAGCCGAATGCGCTGGTAACCTTCAATACCCATGACCTGCCGACCTATCACGGCTGGCGCAGTTACCACGATCTGCAGCTCAAGCGCTCCATCGGCATCGATCCCGGCGAAAGCGATGATGCGCGCCGCTATGCCCTGCAGATGCTGGACGAGGCGCTGCGACAGAGTGGCATCGAGCGCACCGATTTCTACGGCGTCGCTCACTTTCTCGCGCGTACGCGGACCCGTCTCGAAGCCATCGCGTTGGAAGATCTGCTTGGCGTCACCGATCAGCCGAATATTCCCGGCACCATCGACGAGCATCCCAACTGGCGGCAGCGACTGCCCGCCACCGTGGAGCATCTCGTGGATAGCATCGATCGCGACGCCTTGAAGATTGCAACTGCGGAGAGGAGTTCATCCGCAGTGACCTAACCCTTGTCAGCGGCGGAGACATCTTGTTCAGTAATATCGAAGACTACGCCCTGATCGGCGACTGTGAGACCGCCGCTCTCGTCAACCGCAACGGCTCCATCGACTGGCTGTGCTGGCCGGCCTTCGATTCCGATGCCTGTTTCACCGCATTGCTCGGCACCAAGGATCACGGCCGCTGGCTGATCGCGCCGGCGGCGCCGATCAAGGCGTGCAAGCGGCGCTATCGCGGCGACTCACTGATCCTGGAAACCATGCTGGAGACGGACGACGGCGCTATCACGCTGATCGACTTCATGCCGCCGCGGGGGGCTGCCTCCGACATCGTCCGCATCGTGCGCGGCGAACGCGGCACGGTGAAAATGCGGATGGAAATGATCATCCGCTTCGGCTTCGGCACGGCGATTCCTTGGGTGAAACGCGACGACGATGGCGCACTGCTGGCGATCTGCGGGCCGGATATGACGGTGCTCCACACGCCGGTGGAGACCCATGGCGAGAATTTGACAACGGTCGCCGAATTCGAGATCAAGCCGGGCGACAGCGTGCCCTTCGTACTCACTTACGGTCCCTCGCATCTGAAGGTGCCGGCGGCGATCGATGTCGATCATGCATTGAAGGACACCGAGGAATTCTGGAAGGAATGGAGCGGCCGCTGCACCTATAAAGGCGAGCACCGCGACCTCGTGATGCGCTCGCTGATCACGCTGAAAGCGCTGATCTATGCGCCATCCGGCGGCATTGTCGCGGCGCCGACCACGTCACTGCCCGAGAAGCTCGGCGGCAGCAGAAACTGGGACTATCGTTTCTGCTGGCTGCGCGATGCCACCTTTACGCTGCTGGTGTTGATGAACAGCGGCTACACGGATGAAGCTCGCGCCTGGCATCACTGGCTGCTGCGTGCCGTCGCCGGCTCGCCGTCCGAAATGCAGATCATGTATGGCATCATGGGCCAGCGTCGCCTGCTGGAATGGGAGGCCGACTGGCTGCCCGGCTATGGCGGCGCGCTGCCGGTGCGCATCGGCAACGCTGCGCACGCGCAATTGCAGCTCGACGTCTATGGCGAGCTGATCGACAGTTTCCATCAGAGCCGTGTCGCCAAGCTCGATCTCGATGACGGGACCTGGGCGGTGGAAGGCGAGATTCTCGATCATCTCGCTTCGGTCTGGAGCAAGCCCGACCATGGCATCTGGGAGCGTCGCGGCAATGGCAAGCACTATGTGCTGTCGAAAGTGATGTGCTGGGTCGCCTTCGACCGCGCCATCAAGAGCGCAGAAATGTTCGGTCTCAAGGCACCGCTGGAAAAATGGAAAGCGCTGCGCGAGGAGATTCATCGTGACGTCTGCGAGAAGGGGTTTGATCCTCGCGAAAACACTTTTGTGGAATCCTACGGCGCCGACGTGCTCGACGGCGCCATCCTGTTACTGCCGGCGGTGGGTTTTCTGCCGATAGACGATCCGCGGGTGAAGGGCACCATCGCAGCCGTCGAAAAATATCTGATCCGCGACGGCTTTGTATTGCGCCACGATCCGCGCGAGGTGACCGGCGAAATTCAACCGGCGGAAGGCGCGTTCCTCGCCTGTACGCTTTGGCTAGCCGAGGCCTATATCCAGATGGGCGAGATCGCGAAAGCGGAAGAACTGTTCAATCGTGTCGTCGGCATCGCCAATGATGTGGGCCTGCTGGCGGAAGAATATGACAGCGGCGCCAAGCGCCAGACGGGCAATTTTCCCCAGGCGCTGACGCATATCGCGCTGATTGCGGTGGCGCATAATCTGGCAGGGGCAAAGCGGCCGCAGGAGAAGAAGAAGGACAGGGCGAAGTAGCTCTTTCTTTTCCCTCCCCCAAGCGGCGAAGCCGCGCAGTGGGGAGGGTGGCGCGGAGCGAGCCCTGGCGAGCGACGTGACGGGTGGGGTGCTTCCCCAAACTCCGACGTCACGTGAGGAGAGACCCCACCCCCGCCTATCGGCGGACCCTCCCCACGGCGCCGCTGCGCGGCTTGGGGGAGGGAGACCTCAAGCCTCTGCGCTTCTCTTAAGTATCAGCTCCACCGCCCCCGCAAACCCCTCATCATCATTCGACGTCGTCACATCCGTCGCCTTGCTCTTCACATCGTCACTCGCATTCCCCATCGCCACCGACATCCCCGACACCGCGAACATCGGCAGATCATTCCGCATGTCGCCTACCGTCGCGATCGCTTCCAGCGGAATGCTCAGCCGCTCCGCCATCGCCTTCACGAACGTCCCTTTGCTCTGGTTCGGCGGCGTCACGTCGAGATAGTAATTCTGCGACCGCACCGCGACGGCGCTATCACCCAGCACCTGCTGCATCTCTGCTTCGCACTTCTCCAGCAGCGGGAAATCCGAACTCGCACCGACGATCTTGCAGGCCTTGGCATAATAGGGGCTGAAATCCTCCACCATCAGCGGCGCATGCTGGATCGTGTCGCGCTCATGCGGCACATATTTTCCGTCGTCGCGCTTGATAACCCAGTCGTCATTGGTGAAGATCCAGACATCGACGCCATATTTGTCGAGCACCTCGATGCTCTTGCGGGCCGCAGTCTCGCCAATCAGGTGCTGCACCATCGGCTTCAAATCACCATCCACGATCGACGAGCCATTGAACGGCCCGATCGGCAGCGTGATGCCGAGCGGCTCGATTAGAAAACGCATCCCCACCGGCGGACGGCTCGACGTGATGGTGAAGCCGATGCCGTTGTCTTCCAGCTTCTTGACTGCGGCCTTGGCCTTGTCGGTCAGCCGCTTGTCATGGGTCACCAGCGTGCCGTCCACATCCGAAACGACGAGGGCGATCTTGGTCATGATGCGATCCTTCAGGTCGGCAGTTGCTTGGCGATGGCGTCCACGATGCCATCGATATCGTCATCGATCGACACCGCGATGACGCGTTCATCGGGGCCGGGCACTTCCAGCGTCTTGAACTGGCTGTCGAGCAGTGACGGCGGCATGAAATGATTTTTTCGCGCCGCCATCCGCTTGCCGATCAGCTCCTTCGAGCCGTCGAGATAGACGATGCGAATATC
>CALRZK010000268.1:0-5474 GCA_943372615.1 Bradyrhizobium ivorense
GCAGCATGTCCTTCTGGTCGCGACCGGTGGCATGGGCGAGTTCGCCGACCATAGACTGCACCGCGAAAGCCCGAGGAATGTTGGACACCGAGCGGAACCAGCCGATCCGTGTCTGCGCCTTCGCTTCAGGATTCTCGCATTGCAGATTGGCTATCTGAAACGGCACGTCGATCAAACCCATGCCGAGTTCGAGGCCGAGCTCATGCGTGGCACCGGCTGCGAAGGTCGAGCCGATGCTGGGCGCGGCGCTGCGGTGACGCCAGGCGATGACCTTGCCGCTCTTGTCGAGGCCGGCCTCGATCCGCTCGACAGAGACGGTGTGATAGAAATCGTGCTGCACGTCGTCTTCACGCGTCCACTGCACTTTGACCGGGACGCCGAGCTCCTTCGACAGAAGCACCGCTTCCTGTGCAAAGTCGCATTTCGACTTGCGGCCAAAACCGCCGCCGAGCAGCGTGACATTGACGGTGACGTTCTCCTCGGGGACGCCGAGTGTCTTGGCGACATCGCCGCGGGTACCGCCGGGGCTCTGCACCGGCGCCCAGATCTCCACCTTGTCGCCCTGGACATGCGCGACGGCGACAGGCGGCTCCATGCTCGCATGGGCCAGATGTGGCGCATAATATTCGCCGACCAGCACCTTGTCGGCGCCTTTCAACGCCGCATCCGCATCGCCTTCCTTGCGGACGACGAGGCCGGGCTGACGTGTTGCAGCCTCCAGCGTCGCGCGGAAGGTCGCGGAATCATAGCTGGCATTAGCGCCGTCATTCCATTTGATCTTGAGCGCATCGCGGCCCTTGATTGCGGCGCCCGTGTTGCGCGCGATGACGGCCACGCCGCCGAGCGGCTGGAATTTCGACGGCCATGGCCAGCCTTTGACCTCCATGACCTTCTCGACGCCTGGGACTTTCATCGCATCTGTTGCATCGAATGACGCCAGCGTGCCGCCAACGACCTGCGGGCGCGCAATGACGGCGTATTTCATGCCGGGGAGGCGAATGTCGGCGCCGTAGTGAGCTGCACCCGTCGTGATGTCGTGCAGGTCGACGATGCTGACGGTGCCCTTGCCGAGATATTTGAAGTCCTTGGGGTCCTTCAGCGTGATTTCGGTGAGCGCGGGCACGGGCTCCTTGGCTGCGGCATCCGCGAGATCGCCGAAGCCAAGGCTGCGGCCGGTCGCAGGATGCGTCACCGTGTGATTGACGGCCTTCACTTCAGCCCGCGCGACGCCCCATTTCTTGGCGGCAGCGTTTTCGAGCATGAAGCGGGCGCAGGCGCCGATCTGGCGCATCGGGATCAGGTAATGGCGCGTACTCCGCGAACCGTCGGTATCCTGATTGCCGAAGCGCGCTTCATCGCCATGGGCCTGCTGGATGGTCACGCGGGTCCAGTCGGCCTCCATTTCCTCCGCAACGACGAGCGGCAGGCTGGTGCGGATGCCAGTGCCCATCTCGGCGCGATGCGCGAGGATCGTGACTTTGCCATCCGGGGCGATGGCCACGAAGATTTTGGGATCGACGACGACGCCATGCGGCATCTTGTTTGCGCCGGTCTCATAGGCAAAAGACGGGCGCGAGAGGAGGGGCGAGGCAAGGACAAAACTCCCGGCGATCCCAAGGCCTTTCAGGATACTGCGGCGGGAGAGGTTTTTGACCTTGCTGGCGTGGGGCGCGGAGCCCTGCGTGCTGGCTGGGTCGAAGGCGATGTTCATGTCAGGCCCCCGTGGATGCGAGATGAACGGCGTTCTGGATGCGCTGGTAGCAGCCGCAGCGGCAGATGTTGCCTGACATCGCCTCGCGGATCTGGTCGCCTGACGGTTTTGGATTTTCAGCCAACAGGGCTGCGGCCTGCATGATCTGGCCGGCCTGACAGAAACCGCATTGCGGCACGTTCTCCTGGCGCCATGCCTTCTGCACCACGTGATCGCCGGTTGGATGCAGTCCCTCGATGGTGGTGATCGGCTGGCCCGCGGCATCGGAGACGGAGGTGATACAGGCCCTGATCGCCTGCTTGTCCATCATGACCGTGCAGGCGCCGCACAGCGCCTGACCGCATCCGAATTTCGTGCCGGTGAGGCCAAGCTCGTCGCGCAGATACCAGAGCAGGGCGAGATCGGGATCCCCGTCCCACGTCTGTGTTTTTCCATTGATGTTGAGTGTGACCATGATCGTTCCTCGCTCTTCGTAAGCTTCGATGTGGACGGGAGCGCATCGCATGCGTCCCGGTCTGTGCTCTCCCGCCATTGCGCGCCCGCAAGGCTGGATGAGACGACGACATCTGGATGATCGGATGTGACTGGGGGTGATGCCCTCCGTGGTGAGTCACGAAATGCTAGCAGACCGCCTGAAGGCCAGACTTCACAGACGCGTGTGTTGCAGGTGCTAAGCAGCTATTGGCTGTGCAGGTTGCCGGCCTGGCGGTAGCGACCCGTCGCGGAATCACCGATCGATGACGTCGCGCTGCCGCATCTTGCTGGCGAGTGGGCTGCAACATGCGCTCTCGTTTTGAATGGAACCGCGAGGATGCTGACGTGCACGCAAATAAATCCGCGCATGCGGCAATATGACAACGTGCGGCGCGATGAATGGGAACCCCTATAAATAAAGCGCGAGCCGCAGCTTCTTGTTTGCGCTCACGTTGCATCGAAGCGATACGCGACCGCAGCGAGATTTAGGCGAAATCGCGTTCTTGTTTGGCTCACACCTTCGCCGTATTTGGCCGAACTATGTCCGAAAGCGCTCTGAATATGTCTCGGGGTTGAGCGCGCAATTGTCTTTGGTACGCGATGCGACTGCGGAAATTTTCTTCCGATCTATTTGTCTGTTTCTGCACTGTCTCTTTGGTTGCCGTTGCTGCTCCAACCGATGCGATGGCGTTCGACCCGATCGCATGGGTAACGGGCGACGACACGCCAAAAGTCTCGCCGGACACATTGCCTTACAAGGTCGAGTTCGATGCTGACGGTGTCGACAAGACCGCCGTGCAAGCACTGAAAGATGTTTCCAATCTCTATAAGCTGCGTACCGATCCGCCCGCCGATGGCGAGATGCTGGTGCGGCGTGCGCAGATCGATGCGGAGCCGATGCTGCGGGCGCTGTGGGGCTCCGGCTACTACGATGCATCGGTGAACATCGAGATTGCATCTGTCCCATTGCGTGAAGACGGCGCCGCCGCCGCGCAAAAGGCCGAAGAATTCCGCAATAGCGGTCTTGTGCCCATCAAGGTGCGGGTGACGCCGGGCTCGCTGTTCAAGCTGCGCAACATCACTGTCATCGATGCCGCAACCATGCGGCCGTTCGATGCGCAGACGTTGCCGCCCCATGTGATGAAGATCGCCCCTGGCATGGGCGCGAGTGCAGGGGACCTGCAGGCGGCGCAGGGGGCCATCGTCGACTATTTTCGCGCGCAGTCCTATCCGCTTGTGAAGGCGCGCGATGCCGAGCCGCTGGTCGATCATCGCAACCGCACCATGGACATCACTTTCGTGATCGATCGGGGCCCCCGCGCCGGCTTCGGCCCGGTGAGCGTCAGCGGCACCACGAATGTCGATCCGCGCGTGGTACAGTCCTATATCTATCCGGCGCCGGGCGATCCTTATTCGCCGGATCAGATCGCGCGTATCCGCAAGTCGGTGCTGCAGGTGCCGGCAATCCAGACCGTGCGCGTGCGCGAAGCGCGCGATCTCAATGGCGCCGGGCAATTGCCGTTCACAGCGGAGGTGACGGAACGTCCCAACAATGTGCTGGGCGCCTCCGCGCGGTTCTCCACGCTGGATGGCCCCAGCCTCCGCAGCTACTGGCAGCATCGCAATCTGTTCGGCGGCGCCGAGAGCCTGCGCGTCGAGGCCGACATCTTTGTGCCGCCGCGCACCAATCAGAGCGCGCTCGATACGCTGCGCGACTTTGGTTTTTCCGATCTCGGCGGCAGGCTGCGCACCACTTTCATCAAGCCTGCGCTGAACGGCTCGCGCAACGACCTGCTGCTGGACGGCATGGTCGAGCGCGACCGCACCGGCGGCGATCGCTATGGCGGCTATGAGAGCGAGCGTGCGACCGCGAGTGCATCGATCCGTCATCGCTTCAGCGATACGTTCTCCGCGCAGATCGGAATCGCCGGCGATGTCGGCCGCACCACTGACACGCTCGGCACGGTCGACTATCACCTGGTCGGCATTCCAGTGCAGGTCTCCTACGACACCACGGATCATCCGCTCGATCCCACCAAGGGCATCCGCCTGCAGGCCTCGGCGGCGACCTATCCGGACTGGCTGGGTTCTTCTGTGAGTTTTACGGAAACCCGCGCGCAGGCCTCGGTCTATCGCGCGCTGGATGAGTCCGCGCGTATCGTGCTGGCCGGGCGCGTTGCGGCCGGCTCGCTGTTCGGTGCCGACACTGCGCTGATCCCAGCCAATCATCGCTTCTATGCGGGTGGCGGCGGATCGGTTCGTGGCTTCCGCTATCGCAGCATCAGCCCGCTCGGCCCGACCGGCGAAGTGGTCGGTGGTAGCAATCTGCTGGAAGCCTCGTTCGAGGCGCGCATCAAGGTGACCGACACGATCGGCATCGTGCCTTTCGTCGATGTCGGCGGTGCGTTCAATTCCGGCTATTCGAATTTCGGCGAGGAGATGCGCGTCGCAGCCGGCGTTGGCCTGCGCTATTACACGGCCATCGGCCCGATCCGCCTCGATGTCGCGTTGCCGATCAACAAGCGACCAGGTGAATCCGCATACGCGTTCTATGTCGGCATCGGCCAGGCGTTCTGACATGCGGTTACGCCGCAGAACCATATTCATCGGTATCGGCGTGTTCGTGTTGCTGCTCGGCGCCGCTGGCTATGCGTTTCTCCATTTCACATTGCGCGGACAAGGCGACGACAAGGGCCTGCTCGCCAATTTGATCTCGCGCGCGCTCTCGACGCCAGCGGCGCAGATCTCGGTCGGTGACGTGTCCGGCGTGCTGACGTCCGACGTCACCGTCAGCGATGTCTCGATCGCCGATCAGGACGGTGTCTGGCTGAAGCTGGACAAGATCAGGCTGGTCTGGCGGCGCGCGGCCTTGCTGGCGGGCAGGCTCGAGATCGACCGGCTGGATGTCGGCCATCTCGCGGTCCATCGCAAGCCGATCCCGGCGCCGGTCGCTGCGGGGCACCAGCAATCGCCTCAACCCGGTCAGGCCGCGCAGCCCGATGAAGCGCTGCTGCCGGAAATTCCGGTGAAGGTGGAGGTCAAATCCTTCGCGCTCGCCGAACTGGCATTGGGTGAGCCGCTGCTCGGTGTCGACGCGCGGCTGACTGCGACCGGACAGGCGGTGCTGGGCAATCCCGCCGAAGGGCTAAGTCTGAATCTCGATGCACGCAGGCTCGATGCACAGGGTGTGTTCGCGACCAGGCTCGATTACGTGCCGGCAAGCGGACGGCTTGAGACCTCCATGACCCTCGACGAGGCACCGGGCGGGATTGCGGTGCGCCTGCTGAAA
>CALRZK010000269.1:0-5466 GCA_943372615.1 Bradyrhizobium ivorense
CGGCGCAGGCGCTGGTCGGCGGCGCCGAACGCGATCAGGGCGCGCTGGCGCGCAGCGTCGTCACCATTGTCGGCTCGCGCGGCAATTTCTGTTCGGGCGCGCTGATCGCGCCGACGCTGGTGCTCTCGGCCGCGCATTGCGTGACGCCCGGCGCCAGCTACAAGATCGTGCAATATGACGCCGACCGGCAGCCGCAGCTGCTCGCCGTGAAGCGCATCGCCGATCACCCGCAATTCAATGCGCAAGGCATCAAGGCGCATCGCGCCAGCGCCGATATCGCGCTGCTGCAGCTCAATGAGCCGCTACCGGGCAAGACCGCACTGCCATCAGGCATTCCCACCGAGCCGTTCGAAGCCGGCCAGAGCTATACGGTGGCCGGCATCGGCGTCGCCGCGCGTGGCGATGGCAAGAGCGGCGGCACGGTGCGCGCAGCGCAGCTGATCTCCACCAGCCATCCCGGCAAATTGCAGATCCGCCTGCTCGATCCCGCCACCCAGAACGAGCGCCCGGGCCTCGGCGCCTGCACCGGCGACAGCGGCGGCCCCGTGCTGCAGCAGCAGAACGGACGCCATGTCGTGATCGGCGTGATTTCCTGGTCCACCGGCGCCAAGAGCAGCGCCGGCTGCGGCGGCCTCACCGGCGTGACGCCGCTGACGCTCTATCGCGACTGGATTTTGCAGACCGCAAAGGCCTGGGGCGCGGGGCTGTAAGGTGGAGCCTGTAGGGTGGGCAAAGGCGTCTTCGCCGTGCCCACCTTCAAGTTCACGGCTGGTGGAGGTGGGCACGCTCCGCTTTGCCCACCCTACAGCAGAGCCATCGTTAATCTTCGTGAAACCTTCTCCGCTATCCTGTGCGAATCATGCGGACACTCGCCTCCATCCTGCTCCTCACTTTGATCGCCGCGGCGTCTGACGCTGCCGATCTCGCCGGCCACAGCCGCCTCGGCGCCGTGTTCGCCGAGCCGGTGGTCAAGACCCGCCGGGTCATGGTGGTGGAAAAGGAAAAGCCGGTCGAGGAACCGATCGTCACCTATGCCCCGGAGGTGGACATCCCCTCCATCGTGCATGGCTATTACGGCAAGCCGAATTCGTATTATTATCGCTCCTATTACGGCACCAAGCCGGAGACGATCTTCAGCCGCGCGCCCTATGGCTGCGGCTGGTATGGCTATTGCTGAGACCCTGCGCGCCGCGCGGCCTCAAAGTTTTGTGAACGGGCAAAACCGAAACGCGTCACCACATCAGAAGTCGCTTTCACCGCCGGGAGGAAAGCCACTTGGGCAAACAAGAAAAGACCGAAGCCGAACTCGAAGAGATGATCGCCCAGCGCATCGTTGTCGGCGGCGTCTATGTCTCCGTCCGCCCCGATCCCCTGCTCGGCTGGCGCGCAATGGTGATCACCGCCCCGAAACATGCGACCTACGCGCAGCAGATGGCGGATGATGTGGCGGTGGAGCTGAGGAAGAAGTTTGTGTTGAAGGGGGAATAACAGCAATCGCAAGCGCCATTCGAGAAGTCACGTGGGCTTGAATACACCGCGATCGAGATTCCACAGACACATCCCGGCGTCAGCGGAATAGGGAAGCCGCCCCGAAGCCGCCAAGATCTCCAACTGCGCCCGCGCTTCGACTGGTGCGACTGCCAATGTCAGCATCGCGGCTTGAACACGTACATGCAGATTTGGATGGTCAAACAAGCTCAGCAGCTGCCGCCTCAGGTCACCGTCGCGCGCTTTCAGCTCGCCTACGACATCCCTCATCTGCTTGAACAGGCGATTGTACTTTGCCATTTTCCCACGCAGCTCCGCTTCATCTTGAGCGATGGTGATTTCGGAAAATTTTTCGACCAGCTCGGATGTGGTCATCTGGCTAATGGCTCTCGGCTTCATCGCTTCAGCACCTCAAAGAGCTCCAAGGCATAAAGTCCCACCGCACGGCGCTCCGCAATCCCTTTATCGCTCAGGTATTGCCGAGGAGAGAGACCACCGAATTGTGGATTTGGTTTCTGGAACCAACCTGTAATCTGATAGTGCTTCAAGCGAGGAATGCTGACAAAGTTTGATTTATCGTTGATTTCGCTTCGAGTCAGCCCCCATCGCTGCGCCGCCGTCTGCTCGATGATATGGTGATCATCGTATCCAGGTCTTCCTTGGCCTATGCCGGCCTGCAGTTCTTCTAGATTTCGCGGCGGATCGCGATAGCTCTCGATCGACGAGTTGTAGTACTGTAGCCATTCAGTGCCGTTTAATGCACCGATAAATAGCGCTGCAGGAATTGCAGCGCCCGTTCTTAGCGCAGCACCGATCCATTGGGCCGCGCTGCGTACAAATGCTGTACGATCGGAGCTTGTTGGCGGTTTGTTTTCTGGAATTTCAGGTGGTTCCTCGAGCGAGGGCCCTCCGTTGCGCGGATAGCTTGAAGACGCGCTAGCCGCGATGAAGAAATCGTCAAGCTCATTGTTACCACCGCCACCTGAGCCTTCTCCCTCATCACCTTCGCGGCTCGACCTATAAATATAGACACGGGGCCGGCCACTATCCGACTGCGCTCCCCCATCTTGCTCACCAGTCTTTCCGTCCTGAGCACCAAAGGTGAACTGTCCAGCGCCTTCCTCGCCCGCTTCAACGCGTGGCTGCCCTTCCCATTTTCTCTCTGGCGCAAGATAGCGCCCGATATCCGGTCGTAAATATCGTCCTTCATCTGGACGCATGAACCGACGTTACTGTTGCTGCAACCAGACATTCATGCGCGCACCCATGCGAGTGATCGATGGAAGATGAAGGAAAGATTCTGTCGTGGCTGGGCTTGCCCCGGTCGTCTCATTCTCAGCGACGACGAAACCTGGGCACGCAGGTCACTCCTGCGTAGGACGCTGAAGCTTCAATCACGCCGCAAGAAACTGCGCTTCCGATAGTTCAACTCGTACAAGTCCGCGCCCGACAGGTCAGCCTGGCGCAAGCTTTTTCTGACAACGATACATTCCATATGCCTCGTCATCGCGCTCGCGCGCGAAACGGCCTGTCAGAGGGAATGATCGTGATGCTGCGCCCACTCGTCTTTGCCTGCATCGTAGCAACCTTGACATTACCGGCAGCGGCCGCCGATCTTGGCGGCTATTCGCGCCAGGGCTATGGCGGAGAAGTGCAGCCCGCGCCGCTTGCTGGCCGCGGGCGTTTTCTTGAGGTCCAATCCCCGGCGTGGGACAAGATCACCTCTTACTCACCTGCACCCAACAGCGGCGCCCCTGTGCAGGTTCACCGCTATTTCGGGCCGCCGCAGGTGTCCTACTATTACAGCCACTACGGCGCGCCGCAGGAACTGCTGATGGGCCGACCGCAATTCGGCTGCAACTATTTCACCTACTGCTGAGCGAACGGGCGTGGACGACACAGGTCGCCCGCACAAAGTCGCGCTCCGTCAGCTCGCCGCCATCTTCAGCAGCTTGATCGCGTCAAAATCCTGCACGCCGCCGCCGACACGCTTGGTCGTATAGAACAGCACATAGGGCTTGGCGCTGTAGGGATCACGCAGCACCCGAACGCCCACACGGTCGACAATCAAATAGCCGCGCTGGAAATCACCGAAGGCCACGGCTAGCGCATTCGCTGCGACATCCGGCATGTCCTCGGCCTCCACCACCGGAAACGTCATCAACGTCGCCCGCCCGCCGCTCTGCGCCGGCGGCTGCCACAGATAGGCGCCGGTCGAGTCCTTGAATTTGCGGATCGTTGCCTGGGTCTTGCGGTTCATCACGAATGAGCCGTTCTGGCGATAGCCTGCCTTCAGGGCGTAGATCAGATCGACAAGCGTGTCCGACGGGTTCGATGCCGCAAAGGCGCCGGCCGCGCCCGACGCGAGATAGCCGAGATTGCCCCAGCTCCAGGAGGCATTCGCCACCGTCGTATAGCTGAGAAACCCCTTCGGCTTGTTGACGCCGTCACCGCCGACGAAAGCTGCGCCCTCCTGCATGGCGAAGACGAGCTCGACCTCGGAGGCGATCCACTGGTCGAGATCGACCGCACTGTCATCCAGCAGTGTCGCCGTCGCCGCCGGCATGGCATAGAGCTCCATCGCCGGGAACGACAGCGCATCTAGTGTGGGCGATGCCGTCTGCGGCCGGGCGTCGGTCTCGCCGACCCAGCCGGTCGCCGGCCCCGCCGTCATGAACGGCTTCTTATAGACGCTGCTGGAGATCTCGCGCACCGCGGCGATGCTGCGGATCGGCGAGATCGCCATCAGCCGCTGACCGATCGTGCGTTCGAGTTCGGGCGGCACCAGGTGCCCGCCATCGGGATTTGACCCCACCGACATCGCCTTGGTCTCGAGCGCCCGCAACGCCTCGACATCGCCGGAGCGCACATAGGCATCGAATGCACTCTTGTGCTCGCGCGCGCCCATGTCACGCGACGCGCGCGAGCCGCCGATGCCCGGCCGCGCTGCACGCAGCACGATGTCATCCAGCCGCCGCTGCTGCGCATCCAGCGCCGCATTGATGCGATCGACCTTCTGCTCCAACAGCACATCACCACGCTTGCGCTCGATGTCGGCCAGGCGCTCGTCATTGGCTGCCTTGAAGTCCTCAAAGGTCTGCCGCAGCTCGTCATAATTTTCGCGCGGCGCGGCGAAGCCGGCCTTGTGCTCGGGGGCAGCGTCGGTGAGATCGAAATTCATGATGTCAGCTCCGTGGGTTTGGATGATGGGGATGGTGCAAAGAGCGCGCTGGCGCGGCCGATGCCGTGCAGCGCCTGTTTTCGAGCGGCGCGGGAGTGCAGTGAGCACACTGTTCTCCCGCGCCGTGCAGGCGCTGGCGGTGCATCCGCGCCGTCACCTGAACCGATCAATTGTTGCCATTCGCGCTCCGCAGCCGAGCGCAAGCGCGACTGCTTCACGGCATCGACACGGGCGCCGTCGAGCAGCGGGAATGTGACCAGCGAGATCTCCCAGAGATCGACCTGATGCAGCCGGCGGATGCGCGAGCGGGGATCGATGGCGCCGTGCCTTGTGCGATAGCCGATCGACAGGCCATCGACAGCGCCGGCCTTGAGCAGCGCATAGAGCTCGCGCGCCCGCGTCACTTCGGGGATCAGCTTTCCGCGCGCCCACAGCCCGCGAAAATCCTCGCGCAGCTCCAACCAGATGCCGATCGGCTCCGATGGATCGTGCTGGAACAGCATCGGGATGCGGCGGACGCCGCGCTGCTGCAGCGTCAGTTTGAAGGCGCCGGGCATCACCATGTCGCGCGCCTGGTCGACGGCGCCGAACAGCGAGGCATAGCCCTCGATGAGACCGTCGGGCGTCAGCGCCAGACGTGCGGGTGGGGGCGCGGGCGCGAGCATGGCGGCCTCGGGGGATTGGTGAATTGATGTGGAGTCACGAGCACAGCCAGTTGTGTCCCCTCCCCCAAGTCGCGCAGCGGCGCAGTGGGGAGGGTCAGGGTGGGGTGCCTCCACAGGCGACGTCGCTTGTGG
>CALRZK010000270.1:0-5463 GCA_943372615.1 Bradyrhizobium ivorense
GGTGAGGCGCTGATCGTCCAGAAATGCGTTGGTCAGCGCATTGGCCATCTTCTGTGCGACTTCGGCAATCGGCGACGAATAGGCAATGCTGATGACGCGCGAACGGCCGGTGCCGCCGATCGAGTAATTGCCGGTAATGTAATCCACCAGCGCGCCGGTATCCTCTTTCGCCTTCTCGCAGGTCGAAGTGGTCGTGCTGCGCGCAAAACAATCCTGGATCGCGGCATCGCGGACGCCCGGTGCATCCAGCGCGAGGCGCATCAAGCGCGGCGATTTGACGATTAGCAGCTGGCTTTCGACGTCGGCGGGATCGCCGATCTTGGCCGCCCACGCCGCGGAAGCGTTGGCGTTGCTCGGCTCCTGCTCGGCGACGATGACCGAGCCCGATGCGGAATAGCGCACCGGCACCACGAGCAGTGCAATCACCGTGATGATCATGATGCCGCAGAACACCCCGCCAAAAATCTGGCGATGGCGCCAGACCTTCTGCAGCGGATTCTCATTCGCTGTGAGGTTGGCGGAGGGCGAAGCGTTTGCGGGGCGTCGGATGAACATGGCGTGTCACACGATATCGCTGGACGTCAGTCGAGCGCGCGACGACATCGCGACACTCACTTTGCAGGTCTGATCCTGAACGACGACCATACGCATTCCAAACCCTTATGTGCGGACCGTCCAAGAAAGCTGCGGCGACGGTCGCTCATTCTTCATTAGGGATGTCTTGGTTAAGGCCTCGTTTAAAATACAACCTTTCCGCGCTTATGACCTCAATTGGTACACTTATACGCGAGCATGTATTTACCCATGCACGCAAGGCTCGCCATTCGCTGATGTGTCCGGAAATTAACGCGATGGAACCAACGGCTGCGGGCTCGCGTTCCCGATTTGAATTTAATCGGAGCAATGCCATGACCCTGCTGAAATGGGCGCTGATTTTCTTTCTAGTCTCGATCGTCGCCGGCGTATTCGGCTTTACCGGCATCTCCGCCGCAACGGCTGATGTCGCCAAGATCCTGTTCTACATCTTCCTCGTGATCTGCATCTTGCTGCTGGTGCTCGGCATCACGATTTTTCGAGCCTAGCGATCCTCCCAAACGCAAACGGCGCGACATTGCCTGAGCAATGCCGCGCCGAGCGCATCAATAATCGGGACGGCTCGAAGGCCGTCCCGGAAATTCTTAGACTGCGTCCTTCGCAGCCTTGACCGGGCGGGCACGCACGATCTTGCGGGCCGGCTTGGCCTTGAAGGTCATGGCTTCACCGGTGAACGGGTTGGTGCCCTTGCGAGCCTTGGTCGCCGGCTTCTTGATGACGACGAACTTGGCGAAGCCCGGAACGAGGAACACGCCGTTCTTCTTCAGCTCTTTGTAGCCGAGGGTGGCGAGGTTTTCGAGAACGCCCTTGACGTCCTTCTTGGTCAGTTCGGTGGTCTCAGCGATTTTCTCGATGAGCTGGGACTTCGTCATTTGGTCGGCCATGTCTGCACCTTTTGTTTGGCAGGGGTGATTCGATGGCACAGACACTAGCGGAATCGCCGGAAAAAACAGGTCTTCAAGCGGCCTTGCGGCCGCTTTTCCCTTAAAAAATGATGTTTTTTGACGCACAAACCCCGATTCGACTTGTACGGCAGGGATTCGGGGACCGCGCAAGCCCATTTCCTATGAATAAAGGGGCTGAGGGATTCGGTCGCGGCCGATAGTTCGGAATGCCCCCACAGACGCGCATTACCACATGGTCTGCCGCGCCCGTTCCGGCCAGGCGCGATCATAGTCGACACCGCCAACCCGCTGCTCGCTCATCTCGGCCAGGATCTCACCAGGCGTCGGCAGCGTCTTGGGGTCGATCCGCTTGTCGGGATTCCACAGGTCCGAGCGGACGATGGCGCGGGCGCACTGGAAATAGATCTCACCGACCTCCATGACGATCACCGTCCGCGGCGCCTTCTCGGTAACGGCGAAGGATTCCAGCAACTCTGGATCGTCGGACAGATGGGCCGTGCCATTGATGCGCAGGGTCGTTCCCGAGCCCGGGATCAAAAACAGCATCCCGATCCGGGGATCCCTGACAATGTTGCGAAGGCTATCGATCCGGTTATTGCCGCGGCGATCCGGCATCATCAGGGTCTTGTCGTCATGGATGCGCACAAAGCCCGGAAGATCGCCACGGGGCGAACAGTCGAGCCCTTCGGGGCCCGATGTCGCCAGTGCCACGAAGGGCGAGACCTCGATCAGGCGACGATATTGGGCGGTAACGCGATCGGCGACCTTGGCGGTGGACGCTTCGCCGACATCATCGAGCCGGCCATAGATGGTTTCCAGGTGTTCGATGCTCTCGATCACTGCCATGGCCGTTTTCCTCTTTCTTTATTGCTGCTTGATCGCCCGGATCAGCTCGGCCGCATGCGCATCGGCGGTGCTGACATTGTTGATGGTGACGTCGGCGCCAGACGTATCGACGCTGCGCTTGAGGCGGTCGCTGAGCGGCCCGTCACTGGCACGGCCACGCGCCGCAAGCCTGGCTGCGAGGACCTCAGGCGGCGCTGTGATCGATACCACGACCACATCCGCATAGGCCGCGCGCAATGCCGGGATCACCGTGCGCGAGATATTGGCGACCACGCTGCGGCCGGCGCGAATATCATCGTCGATCGACCGTGGCAGCGCATAGCAGAGTCCATGCGCTTCCCAATCAATGGCGAAGGCGCCATCGTCCTTGGCGGAGCGGAACGCCTCGGGCGTCACCTGCACATTATTCTCATGGGCCGACGCTTCGCGCGTCACCACGCGGCGGACGAAGACCACATCGCCATCATCCGCCAAGGCGGCCTGCGCCAGACCCAGCAGCGTATCCTTGCCCGCGCCGGACGGACCGACGACCAGCACGAGCCGGCCAGGTCCGATCTTCGTCTCAAGCTCGGGGATCGCTGCGAGGTCGCTCATGCCACGCGCTGCCCTTGCCGCCACACGCTGCGCACCACCGGCACATCATGGGCGACATGGACCCGGATCACATCGGCGCGCTTGCCGACCGCGATCTCGCCCCGATCCATCAGACCAACCGCTTCAGCCGGACGCTTGGTGACCGTGCGAACGGCGCTGGCGAGATCGATCGCCGGCACCTTGGTCGCGAGCTGCAGCGCGCCCATCAACAGGCTCGACGGCACATAGTCAGATGACAGGATGTCGAGCATGCCTTCACGCGCGAGATCGATGGCGGCGATATTGCCGGAATGCGAACCGTTGCGGACCACATTCGGCGCACCCATCAGGATGCCGATGCCGGCCTTGTGCAGCCCCTGCGCTGCTTCCAGCGTGGTGGGGAATTCGGCCACCGACACCTTGTCGCCCACGGCTTCAGTCACGTTCTCATGCGTGGTGTCGTCGTGGCTCGCCAGCGGGATGTTGTTGGCATGGGCCAATGCCACGATCGCGCGCATGTTGCCGGCGGCATATTGCTGCTGGCAGGCAAGACGATTGGCAAACAGGATATCGAGCTCGGCATCGTTCTTGCCGCCCTTGCCGCGATAATAAGTGCGCAGCTTCTCCTCGTCGCGGAACTGGCGCTGACCAGGCGTGTGGTCCATCAGCGACATCAGCCGGACTTCGGTCTTGCCGAGCAGCGCCTTGGCTTCCTCGACCACGGACGGCATCGGGATTTCACAGCGCAGATGCAGGAAGTGCTCGACGCGCAGCAGATCGGCGTTGCCAGCATTCGCGATGGAATCGACCAGCAGCTCGGCATATGAGTCGATACCCTGGCTCGAATCCTCGCAACCAACACGTACGGAGTCGAGCACCGTGGTGATGCCCGAGGTGGCAAGCTGGCCGTCATAGGAGACGACGGCAGAGATCGGATCCCAGAACACTTTGGGTCGCGGCATGAAATGCGCTTCGAGGTGATCGGTGTGGAGTTCAACCAGACCCGGCATCACCAGATCGCCCCGCGCATCTTCGGCGCCACGTGGCGCGTCGCCCTCGCCGAACTCTGCGACACGGCCATTGGCAAAGGCCACCCAGCCCTTGTCGATGACACGGTCGGCCAGAACGATCTTGGCGTTGCCGATGACGGTTTCAGTCGGTGAAGCGCTCATGGTCTCCCTCTCAGGCAGCAGCGGCGAAGGACGTGACGTCGATCAGCCGGTCGGCGATCAGATGCCGCACTTCGTCGTCATGGACAATGGCCACCATGGCCACACCGGCACGTTTTTTCTCGGCGACGAGATCGACCACGACCGCACGATTGGCCGCATCCAGCGACGCCGTCGGCTCGTCCAGCAGCAGGATCGGCAGATCGGAGATGAAACCGCGCGCGATATTGACGCGCTGCTGCTCGCCGCCCGAGAAGGTCGATGGCGGCAACTGCCAAAGGCGTTCGCCGATGTTGAGACGCTTCAGCAGCGCGCCGGCGCGCGCATGCGCTTCCTCGCGGCCAATGCCTGCATTGAGCAAAGGCTCGGACACAACGTCGATCGCCGCCACGCGCGGGACCGCGCGCAGGAACTGGCTGACATAACCGATGGTGTCGCGGCGAACGCTGAGGATCTGGCGCGGCTCGGCGCTGGCAACGTCCACCATGGTGCCGAGATGGCGCACATTGATGGTGCCGCCGTCGCAGCGGTAATTGCCGAAGATCATTTTCAGGATCGACGATTTGCCAGCGCCCGACGGGCCGGACAGCACGACGCATTCGCCAGCATTCACGTCGAAAGTGACGCCATGCATCACCGGCAAGCGAATGCCGCCCTGCAGATGCATCACAAAGGTCTTTTCGGCATTCCGGAGTTCGATCATCGCAGTCATGGTATCCTCACGCCGGCAGGATCGAAGAAACGAGCAGTTGCGTATAGGGCTCGCGGGGGTCGTCGAGCACCTGATCGGTGAGACCGGTCTCTATCACCCGGCCGCCCTGCATCACCATCACGCGATGCGACAGCAGACGCGCCACAGCGAGGTCATGGGTCACGACAATCGCGGATAGGCCGAGCTCGCCCACCAGCGAGCGCATCATGTCAAGCAGGCGTGCCTGGACGGACACATCGAGACCGCCGGTCGGCTCGTCCATGAAGACGAGGCGCGGCTCGGTGACGAGATTGCGTGCGATCTGCAGGCGCTGGCGCATGCCACCGGAATAGGTCCGCGGCGCGTCGTCGATCCGCTCGGCCGAAATTTCGACACGCTCAAGCCAGGTCGTCGCGGTTTCGCGGATCTTGCCGTAGTGATTGTGGCCGACCGCCATCAGCCGCTCGCCCACATTGGCGCCGGCCGAGACCGCCATGCGCAGACCCATGGCAGGATCCTGATGCACAAAGCCCCAATCGGTGCGGAACAGCAGGCGACGTTCGGCTTCGCCCATGCTCGCCAGATCGCGCGTGATGCCATCCCGCATGCGATAGGACACGCGTCCCGTATTCGGCGCAAGCTGCGCCGAGAGAAGCTGCATCAGCGTCGATTTGCCCGAACCGCT
>CALRZK010000271.1:0-5453 GCA_943372615.1 Bradyrhizobium ivorense
CGCCACCGTCATCGCCACCGATCTCGATGAAAAAGGCGTCGCCGTCCTCACAAAGGACGGCATCGCCGAAACAGCCAAACTCGATGTCCGCGATACCGCCGCCGTCGAAGCCATGGCGAAGAAGGTCGGCGACATCGACATCCTGCTCAATGCCGCCGGCTTCGTGCATCACGGCGATGCGCTGAACTGCTCCGATGCCGACTGGGATTTCTCCTTCGACCTGAACGTCAAGTCGATGCACCGGACCATCCGCGCCTTCCTGCCCGGCATGCTCGCGCGCGGCCACGGCTCCATCGTCAACATCTCCTCCGCCGCCGGCGTCTTCAAGGCCGCCCCGAACCGCTATGTCTACGGCGCCACCAAAGCCGCCGTCGCCGCCCTCACCCGCGCGGTTGCCGTCGACTACATCACCAAGGGCATCCGCTGTAACGCCATCTGTCCCGGCACCATCGAGACCCCCTCGATGCTCGACCGCGCAGCCGCCGCCGGCCCCAACGGCCGCGAGATGTTCGTCAGCCGCCAGCCCATGGGACGTCTCGGCACGGCCGACGAGATCGCCAATCTCGCACTCTACCTCGCCAGTGATGAGAGCGCCTTCACCACCGGCGTCGCCCACATCATCGACGGCGGCTGGACGCTGTAGTTCTTAACCTCTCCCCGCATCTGGCGCGGGGAGAGGTCGCCGCGTCTTCGCGGCGGGTGAGGGGCGAGGCACGCGGCTCATTGCAAATGCAGAGCATGCGGATCGAAGAGCCTCTCACCCCGCCCTCTCCCCGCCCGTGCACAGCTTCGCTGTGCTAGGCGGGGCGAGGGAGCGAGAGGCCGTCGCTTCATCACTTTCAAAAGGACATCGCATCATGAACAAGATCGACCTCTCAGGCCGCATCGCCGTCGTCACCGGCGGCGCTCAGGGCTTCGGCCGCGCCATCACCGAACGCTTCGTCGCATCCGGCGCCAAGGTGGCGATCTGGGATCAGGACATCGATCTCGCGGTCAAGACCGCAAGCGAAATCGGTAGCGACGTCGTTGCCCTCAAAGTCGATGTCACCGACATGGCGTCTATCGAAAAAGGCCGTGACGCTACGCTGCAGGAATTCGGCAAGATCGACATCCTCGTCAACAATGCGGGCATCACCGGATTCAACAAGCCGGTGGTCGATATCGACTATGACGACTGGCGCCGTGTGATGCGCATCAATCTCGACGGCCCGTTCCTGTGCTGCAAGGCTGTCGTGCCGGTGATGCAGAAGAACGGCTACGGCCGCATCGTCAACATCGCCTCCATCGCCGGCAAGGAAGGCAACCCCAACGCCTCGCACTATTCCGCCTCGAAGGCCGGCCTCATCGCGCTGACAAAATCGCTCGGCAAGGAACTGGCCAACACCGAGATCAATGTGAACGCGATTACGCCCGCTGCGGCGAAGACAGCAATCTTCGATCAGATGACCGAGCAGCACATCAACTTCATGCTGTCGAAGATTCCGAAGGCCCGTTTCGTGCTGGTGCAGGAATTGGCCGCCATGGCCGCCTGGCTGGCGTCAGAGGACTGCGCGTTCTCGACCGGTGCGGTGTTCGATATTTCAGGTGGCCGGGCGACTTACTAGTCGCCCCCTATCCCTTCTTGACCCGGAAAATCACCGGCACCGTAAAGCTCAACCCGTCATCCGCAATCAAAGCTGGCGGCGGCGGCAATGGATCGGACCGGCGGACCATGGCGACGGCGGCTTCATCGAAAGCCGCATCGCCCGAACTCTTGGCGACCTTCACCGCCAACACCTTGCCGACGCGGTCAATCTCGAAATTCACCATCACCTCGGCGGTCTTCTGCTGCCGCTCGGATGGATAGCGCTTGTTCTTCTCCAGATAGGCCGACAGCTGCTTGGCCCAGACCGTGGACAAGCGCTTCTTGTCGGTGCCCATGCCGGTGTTCACGGCCTGCGATTTCTCGCCGCTCTTGGCGTCGTCAAGCTTCTGCTGGGCCGCGGCTTCCGATGCCACGGATTCCTGCGAGGCCTGTTGCTGTTTCTGGGCCTTCTCCGGCGTCTCTTCTTCGGGCTTGTTCGCCTTGTTCTCGGTGACAGCCATATCCGGCTCTTCACTCTCGTGCGGCGTTTCCTTTGGAAGATCGCTTTCCTTCTCGACGGCCTTCTGCTCCTGCACCGCCGGCGACGCAGCGGAGGCCTCGGAGTCCGGGCCCTGCGGCAGATCAGTCTGCTCGACGTCGGGCGACACCATTTCCATGCCGACTTCGATGGCATTGGCGCCGAGGCCGTCGGCGTCTTCCTCCTGCTGCATCTCATAGACAGCGGCAGCGATGCCGCCGACATGCAGCGTCACGGCGCACATCGCCGCGATCAGCCACATGCGCCAGGAGGTGTTTCGATCGAGCTCCGACATAACTATTCCGACGTCAGGGCTGCGGTGCAGCCGGTGCGGCGCCTGCGGCCGGCGCGGCGCCCGCTGCAGCCACGCCTTCAAGTGCCACGAGTTTTGTCTTCGTGTAACCACCCGCGCGAAGACGCTCCATCACGTCGAAGAACTCGCCGTAAGGCACCGCGCGATCGACGCGCAAAAAGATCGGACGATCCTTGTTGCCGTTCTCCATGGAATCGAGACGGCTGATTAGATCGACACGCTTCACCATGTCCTCGCCGATGGCCACGGCAAGATCCGGCTTGATGCTGACATAAGTCGGCTTGTCCGGCTTCTTCTGCGGCGCCACCGTGGAGGTCGGCAGATTGATCGGCAGATCCACGGTCGACAGCGGTGCCGCCACCATGAAGATGATCAGCAGCACCAGAATGACGTCGATGAAGGGGGTGACGTTGATTTCGTGGTTTTCCGCGAAATCGTCGTCGTCACCAGAACCTTCGGAAAGCGACATACCCATGGTTATTCAGCCGCTGCGCGCATATGGGCGCTGGAATGGGTGCGATCGAGATCGCGCGACAACAGACGGCCCGAAGCGCCCTGCGCACGGCCGACGATCTCCATGTAGTTCTTCGTCACGCGGGCGAAGTGATTGTAGATGATCACGGCCGGGATCGCAGCGACGAGGCCGATCGCGGTGGCGAGCAGTGCTTCGGCGATGCCGGGCGCGACGACGGCAAGGTTGGTCGTCTGCGACTTCGAGATGCCGATAAAGCTGTTCATGATGCCCCACACGGTGCCGAACAGGCCGACGAAAGGCGAGATCGCGCCGATGGTCGCCAGCGCGCCCATGCCGGTGCGGACCTTACGGCCTTCGGCGCGGACGATTTCACCGAAGCTAGATGCGGCGCGCTCCTTGATACCTTCATCGCTGGAGATGCCGGCCGACATCTTGCCTTCGCGCATCGCTGCAGCAAGCAGGCGCGACAGCACGGTCTTCTTGTCGCCAAGCGCCATCTGCGCTTCGGCGAGCGAACGCGCTTCGCCGATCTTGCGCAGCGCGCTCTTCAGGCGGTTGGTCGAATAGGTCAGCTCCATGAACTTGAAGATGCCCACGGTCCAGGTCAGCACCGATGCCAGCGCGAGGCCGACCATCACCGTTTTGACGATGATATCGGCGCCCATGAACATCGCCCATGGCGACAGGTCATGCTCACCGGTTGCGACCGGCGCCTTCGCGGCAGCCTCGACGGTAGGACTTGCGAGCGCCGGTGCGGCTGGCGAATTTGCCGTGACTGCAGGCGCTGCTGCTGGAGCCGCAGGCGGAGTCGCCTGCTGCGCGATGAGTGGCGATGCGAACCAGACCGTCGCCAGCGTCGCCAGCAACATAAGAACGTTTCTAAACAAGATTGTACCTCGGCCCAGTGCAGACAGGATTTCGATCAAGACGGCCAATGCGGCCGTTTGTGGTTCGCCACTTCGGCAGCGTTCAACGAGAATGAAGCGCGCTGTCGAAATCAAACAACGAGCGCTGCGCGCCCGCATGCCGTATCACGTCGTACTCATCTGCAAAAGCCGCGCCGCGCATGGCTGCTGTCACGCGCTTTGCGATTTGCAGTTTAGAAGCAGACTAAACTGCCTGTGTACGATCTCGCTTGCCGCCGCGTGCGACGATACCGCGACTGCGAACGCAACATGTCCTTAACTGCATTGCGGTCGATTTGCCCACACGAATGGACCCTAGTCCGCTTGAATCACTCCAGATCAAAATCATTCTAAACTGGAGGCGCGTTTTCTTTGCCCTTGGACGGCCACTGAGATGCCGCAAGGATGCCCCACCGATTTCGAGCCGTTGGACGCCAAAGCGCGCAGATCCGATCAGCCGCGGATTGTTTCTTCCACGACCGGCGGTGGCCGGCATTGCGTACCGTTGAGGTCGATCAGGAGCGCGCTTGGCGCTTTACGGAAACACCTAGAAACACTTGAATACATGAAGTTTTCGCAAGGATGAACGTTCTCAAGCGCTCGTGTGTTTACAGAATTGAACCGGTTTTTTAACTGGCCGCAAAGGTGCAACTCGGCCGGGTAAAATGCTCTGTGCCGCAAGATTGCCGCAAGCCGAAAGAGCCTGAGATGACCACGCGCCCCCGTTTCCGCTGGATCAGTTTGATTTTGCTGGCAGTCCTGGCCGGCGGCGGCTACGCGGTCTTGCGGCATTACAGCGGCAGCAACGCGCAAGCACAGGCCGACAAGCCACGCGCTCCAGCCCCCATTCCTGTGAAGATTGCATCGGTCGAGAAGGCTGACTTCCCGGTTTACCTCACGGGTCTCGGCACAGTGCAGGGCTTCAACACCGTCGTCGTTCGTACGCGCGTCGATGGCCAGATCGATCGCATCGCTTTTACCGAGGGACAGATCGTCAAGGAAGGCGACCTGCTCGCGCAGATCGATCCCCGTCCCTTCCAGGCCGCGCTCGATCAGGCCAAGGCGAAGAAGCAGCAGGATGAGGCCAATCTCGCCAATGCCAGTCTTGATCTACAGCGCTACACAAAGCTCGGCGAATTCGCGACCAAGCAGCAGACCGACACCCAGCGCTCGACCGTGCAGCAGGTCACCGCACTGATCGCAGCCGATGATGCTGCTATCGCCAATGCGCAGACGCAGCTCGATTATACGACCGTGAAAGCGCCGATCGCAGGCGTGGTCGGTTTCCGTCAGGTCGACAAAGGCAACATCGTCAATGCCTCGACACAAACAGGCATTGTCACCATTGCGCAGATCGAACCCATCGCGGTGATCTTCACGGCGCCGGAACAGCATCTGGTCGATATCAACGCACAGCTCGCCAAACATCCGCTGGAAGTTGATGCCTATACCAGCGACGGCAAGCGATTGCTCTCCAAGGGCACGCTGTCGGTGGTCAACAATCAAGTCGACACCACCAGCGGCACCATCCGCCTCAAGGCCGTGTTCGACAACAAGGATCACGTCCTGTGGCCGGGCTTGTCGATCTCCACACGCTTGCTCGTCAACACGCTGAAAGATGCGACGGTCGTGCCAGACGACGCCGTGCAGCATGGCAT
>CALRZK010000272.1:0-5441 GCA_943372615.1 Bradyrhizobium ivorense
GTTCTTGTGCCCTAGGGAACAGACATTGTTGAGCCGTTCGTCCGTAATGCCCCAGTAGGAAATCAACCAAGGGGCTGACAAACGATGAGCAATGACAATAGCCTGCAAGAGATAGACCCACGACGTCGGTCGTTTTTGAAGCTTGCCGGTATGACCGCGATCGCGGCCGTAGCATTCGGCGTCGATATTCCAGGTCTGCGTTTGAACGAGGCATTTGCGCAGTCGGGGGCGGTGGACTTAGGAGCTGGCGACGTCGGCGTCCTCAACTACGCATATGCTCTCGAGCAGCTCGAGGCCGCATTCTACACACAAGCACTGGCTACACCCTATCAAGGCATGAGTGGCTATGAGCGCTCGGTATTGCGAGATATCCGCGACCATGAGATCGCACATCGTGCGTTCTTCGCCAAGGCACTCGGCCAAAGGCGCATTCCAAATCTTCAGCCTAATTTCACCGCTGTCAACTTCGCTGATCGGCGGAGCGTAATTACCACGGCAAGTACATTCGAAGACCTCGGCGTGTCCGCCTACAACGGCGGCGGCGCAGCGATTCGGAATCCTGCCTATCTTGCGGCGGCTGGGTCGATTGTATCGGTCGAGGCACGTCACGCGGCAGTGTTACGCGATATCATTTCGCCGCTGTCGGCCAATTTTGCCGGTTGGGACGTGGTGGATCTGAATGGGTTGGATGTGGCTCGGCCGCCTTCGCAGGTATTGCCGATGGCTGCCCCGTTTATCGCGACGCCCGTCTCCGCCAGCCAACTCTCATAATCCTAGCCATAGGTGCTCAAAATGAACCAAGATAGCTCGATCATCGAAGGCCTGGATCCAGACATCGCTGAACGTATTGTCGGGAAAGACGACGTGGTCAGCCGAGCCACGACGAAGCTCGGCCTTCTCGCGACGACGCCAGTGTTGCTAGCCGTGGCCTCGACCCAAGCTTTCGGTCAAGGCCTACCCAAGCAAGTCGTCGATATTTTGAATTTCGCCCTCACGCTCGAATATCTGGAAGATGGATTCTACCGCGCTGCGCTGGCCCAGCCGGGCCTGATTCCGCCGCAGTTCGTCGAAGTGTTCTCGACCATTAGCCGACACGAGTCCCAGCATGTCAGCACTTTGCAAGGTGCTCTCGGATCAGCCGCTGTCGGGCAACCGAAATTCGATCTGACAGGCGGCGGCAAGTATCCCGACATCCTTTCGAATTTCCGTACCTTCGCCTTGGTGTCCCAAACCCTGGAAGACGTTGGTGTCGCCGCCTATAAGGGCCAAGCACCAAAACTCGCCGGCGGTGGGGATCTCCTGACCACCGCGCTGCGAATCCATTCGGTCGAAGCGCGTCATGCAGCTGAAGTGCGCCGTGTGCGCGGCGTGCCGTCCTGGACCAGTGCATTCGACAAGCCGATGTCGAAAACCCAAGTCCTCGCTGCCGCCAGCCCATTCATCGTCGGCTAATCGCTCCGATGAAACTGCTGCTCCCAACAGAGCAGTCATTCTTTTAGTCAAATCTCGCAGAGGATATTACGATGAAGAAATTTCTGATCGCTGCCTGCTGCCTTGCTTTCGTCGGCGGAGCCACCGCTGCATCTGCTCAGATGTCGAACGGCATGATGGACAATTCCATGAGCAAAAGTTCAATGAATTCGAATGGCAAGATGATGAAAAAGAAGAAAATGAAGATGAAAAAGGGCATGATGAAGGGCAATGGCATGTCCAAAGGCAACATGGACAATGGCATGGGCATGAAGAAGATGTGAGCGTCTAGGCCGCGCTGGCAACAGCGCGGCTTAGTCTTCTGAAGTATCCGTGATGAAGAAAGACATCCTGCTCATCGTCGTGCCGATCATTTTGGGAGGCGCGCTGCTCATATGGGGCGCTATCCACCATATCGACACGAATTGGCTGAATTGAGCGTTTCCGCAGCGCCATCGCAGTTTTACAAACCCGACAGAGCTTTCGTCCCTGTTTATGATCGCACCTTCGCTGCGGGCTCGGTGACGGGCGCAGTGGTCACGATGTTAAGGTTTTTCAGTTCGTCGGGTTTGAAAACGAATAGCCGGTCTTTCGGCGTCTCCATCGCATGCACCCAGACCTGCAGGTTGATGCCCATATCACCGAGATATCGCTGACATCGCGCAGAGATACGCTGCGCGTCGCTCATCTCGTCGCGCGGTGCATGTGGGTCGGCCGCACTCGCGGCGAACACCTGATGGACGCCGATAGCCGCCTTGTCGCTGGCGCGTCGCTCCTGTCCTCCGACAAACATCAATGGGCAGGACGACGCGCAAAGCTTGCCCGCCTCAACCTCGGTCGCGAGCTTCTTCTCGCGGATCAACCACCCCATTGCCAAAGCATCGGAGACCGATCCGCCGGGTGAATTAAGCACCACCGTCTTTACATAGTCCCCCCGCTTTGCGATCTCGCTCGCAAACGCTTCGGATATGCCCGGCGTAATGGTGCCAGTCGCCATCAATCGGCCACCGCCCACCAATTCGAACGTCATCGGCTTTGCGAGCGCGCCGTCAGACCGAGGCATCGGTGTGCCGCGGCGGTCAGCGCCGGGCAACAAGGGCGCCAGAATCGCGGGCACACTGAGGCCTGGCGTCGTTTCGGCCGGAGACAATACTGGGTTATCGACCTTCATGAGTCCGTTCATGCCGGCGAAATCGACAGCCAAAACAACGATCGTGACGATCAACGAGCCACGAAACAGCAAGCGCAAAATGGCATCATCGGGATAGCCCGCAAGCCAAATCGAAAATCTCTGCTGCACGTTCAGTTTGCCAGCCATAACGCACCTATTTCACATTCCGCGCGGTCGATATCGCGGTGACGTTTTCATCACCGGCAACGTCTGGCACGCGGTCGCGGTCGTCGCCCGGTGGCGTGGGTTCCGGCACGCCTTCCCGCGCGGCGGCAACGTCGCGCGCCATCTGCAACGCCGCCAGCAATTCGCCAACAGTCATCTCGGAGGCTGCGACGGTTGGAGCACCTTCGCGGCGTATCGCGGCATGGACCACGCACAAGATCAGCACCAGCACCGCCGGCATCAGGTCGATGGAGATGGCACCGGCCCAGCTTGGGATGAAATCGCCGGCATAGCGCAGCACGGCTTCCGCCGGCGACATCGCTTGGAAGCGCCCCGGCTCTACCTTCGGCAGCGCTAGAATCTTGTCGGCGGCCTCTGCCAGCGAATTGGCCTGCGCTGCAATCGAGCCTTCAACCTTGCTGACAACGGCGTTCTGCCGATCGGCAAGGTCGCCGCGTCCACCAGCCGATGGCGCAATGAATCCGGATGTCAGCGAGGTCGCTGCCCGCTTCACCGCGGGTGCCACGGAGGTCTGTTGCAGATTGGCGATCACCCCCATCAAGGCCAGCGACTCGGTGGCGAAGGCATCGCTGCGCGTTGCAATCGGACCGCGGTCCGAGATTAGCTCGCGCATCTTGGCGAGATGCTTGCCACCAAGCTCGAACAACGACGAGACGCGCTTACCGGACGCCTGAACCTCACTGCCGAGACCTTCGAGCTGCCCGGACATCTGGGTCAAGAGCTGCACCACGGTGCCCGAGCCCGACGTGCCGGTCAGCGATCCTGTGCGTTCCGCGTCGGCGAGTTTGGCAAAGCGTGAGGAGGCAAGCTGAATATCCGGCAACAGGCTCTGTGCCGCGATGGCATTGCTGTTCGCGGTGTCGAGATCCCGGGTGTAGTTCTGCACGGTAATCGCCAGATGCTGCTGGATCGCGGCTGCCCCCGCCAGTGCCGAGGCATTGAGCCAGGATGACATCGCTACGATCATCAGCGAGCCTAGAGCCATGCAGCCGAACATCAGGTTGCGGCCCCGGCGATCGACCACATGCGGCATGAACTGCATCAGGAACACCCAGAACGCATAAATGCCGACCGACACGGCCACCGCGTAGATCACCGCGGCAAAGAACACCGTGCCTGGGCTTCCATTCAGCAATTCGCGCACGCCGAGATAGGTATAGACGCCAGCGGCCAGCGCTAAGATCGCGGTGGTTAGGCGCAGCGTCGTTTCGAGGCGACTAACGCCTTTCGAAAGGAGGACGGACACCGAGGAGGCAGGCGCAGCTGCAGGCGACGCAAAAGGCGACGTGGGGGGCATGGATCTGTCCCGTTTGAAAATTGATGAAATGTCGTAACCAGCGCGCGCCCCCGGACATAGTCTGTAGACACAGCGTCCCGCTCGCTAAGTCCCTCAACTAACAACCAAAATCGACCAGATTATGTCGCGATAGGAAACGCTAACTTTTGCGAAGATCGGCGGCGGAACGATATGGCGGTCAACTTTCGGTCTGTCAGACAACGGCCTGGATCAAACCAAGCTGGTGCGCCTCTTGAGCCTCAAGGTACCAATTGCTGGGAGCTTTAAGCAGGAGGTCCTCAATCGCGACCTGTGAACCGCGAACGAGATTCGCGAAGCCTTCATTCTGGATCGCAATGGAGCACTTAATCTCGTTCAAAGTCGCCTCAACAGATGCAAGGCATGTCGTCAGAGGACCGTCGATGTTGAGGATTTTGGAAAGCTTCCGCTCGTGGATCATCAGCCTGCTGCCACGGGTCACATAGCGGTTTTCTTGCGCAAAGAAGCTCATGAATGTGACGCCAGCCGAGTAAACTGCCGCCTTGCCCAGGAACACAAACCGTCGATCGGGATACATCTCGCTGCGAAAGCGGATGTCCTCCCCCATCATCCGCGCAACTTCCGGATCTCCCCCTAGGGTCGAAAGCTCCACGACAACCAGTTGCCTATCGAGCGCCGCGTCGAGTTGAGATCGAAATGCCTTGTACATGTCATGATCGACAATGCCGGACAGCAGCACCGCAGGCGACTGAAAGTCCCTGGCCTGCAGAAGCGGTGCAGGTGTCGGCACTATTTTAGGTTTCTGTTCGGTCATTTTGTCTGAACCGGCGCCTTGCCAAGGTCTTTCTCGTGCATCGGTACCTCGGCAGGCTTCACTTGCCCACTCTGTTGGGCCTTCGAGTCTTGGGCATGCTGCGTATTCATGCCGATGAAGGCAACCACGACGATGACCGCTACGATAACGCCCGCGAAAAGGAAGAACTTGCTCGTTCCCTTCGGCGGCGGTGTGGGGTGCGGATTTGGCATAATACCTCTCAGTTGGACTGGACACATTTGGAACAACGAGGACCAGATCGAGTTCCATTCGGCCCCAGCCATGGGGTACCTCGCGATTAACGCGCCGGTACTGCTCCTCTCTTGATGTCGCAATCGGCGCGGATCGAAACACGATGATCCGAGTTGCTCGTTCCCAAATCGAAGCGAGGACAGAGCGATGAGCGTCAAAGGTGAAATCAAAGAAGGTGCCGGCTTTATCAAGGAAGAGCTGAACGAGCACGGCAAAGACCCCGAGAGCAAGCGCAAGGCCCAGGAAGGTCGCGACCTTCGGAACGAAGGGCG
>CALRZK010000273.1:0-5407 GCA_943372615.1 Bradyrhizobium ivorense
AAGCCTGCGCGCCGCGGCGTTGAGATATTCGAGCACGCGCGAGCGTGCCCAGTAGATATCGGTACCGTCCTCGAAGATGATGTAGACGAACGACACGCCGAAGAAGGAGAAGCCGCGGACGACCTTCGATTTCGGCACCGTCAGCATGGCCGTCGTCAGGGGATAGGTCACCTGGTCCTCGATGACCTGGGGCGCCTGCCCCTTGTACTCGGTATAGACGATCACCTGGGTGTCGGAGAGGTCCGGTATCGCGTCCAAGGCCGAGTGCTTCAAGGCGTATAGACCGCCCGCGACGACGAAGACCGTTCCGATCAGGATCAGCATCAGGTTGCGGGCCGACCAGTCGATGAGACGCGCGATCATTGCGTTTTCTCTCCCGTATCGAGGCCTGAGAGTGCGGCCTTCAGGTTGCTTTCGGCGTCGATCAGGAAGTTCGCGGAAACGACGACCTTGTCGTGTTCGGCAAGCCCCTCCTTAATCTCCACCCGGCCTTCTCCGCGGCGTCCGAGCCTGACTGCGCGCGGTTCGAACCGGCCTTCCCCCTTGTCCAGCAGCACCAATTGGCGCTCGCCGCTGTCGATGACGGCGCTGCTCGACACGGTCACGACGGGCGCTTCCGTCCCAGTGGCGATCTCCACGTCGGCGTACATGTCCGGCCGCAGCACCTCGTCCGGATTGGGAAGTTCGATCCTGACCCGCGCGGTGCGCGTCTCGGGTCTCAGGTTCGGATAGATCACCGTCACCTTTCCGGCGAAGCGCCGGTCGGGATAGGCCCGGGGCCGCACGACGGCCTTCTGACCAACCTCCAGCAGTGCCAGATCCCGCTCCGAGACGTCGACCATCACCCACACCACACCGCGGTCGACGATCCGGAACAGGATGTCGCCGGGTGCGGCCCGCATGCCGTTGACGGCGGTCCGGTCCACGATCTCGCCGTCCTGAGGCGCGGGCCAATTCAGATAGACGGGAATCTCCCGCGTGCGTTCGATGTCCGCGATGAAGGCGTCGGGCGCGCCGAGATTCTCGAGACGGCGGCGCGCGCCCTTCAGCGCCTGGCCGCCGATGCCGACGTCGCTCCGGGCGTTCAGCGCCGACAGATATTCGGCGGCGGCGCTCGACAGGTTCGGCCCGTAGATCCGCATCAGGGGCTGCCCCTTGCGGACATGCGAGCCGGTGGTGACGTCCGCGACGGTGTCGATGAATCCTTCGAAGCGGAGCGACACGACCGACACGCGCCGCTCGTCCTGCTGCAGCGTCCCCGGCGCCCTGACCATCGTGTTGAGCGTGCGGAGCTCCGCCGTTTCCGTCCGCACGCCCGCCTTCTGAAGCTTGCCCGCGCTGACCTTCACCGAGGCGTCGTCGTCCTGCTCGCCGTCGTAGACCGGCAGGTAGTCCATCCCCATCGAGTCCTTCTTCGGGACCGGCGAGGTATCCGGAAGCCCCATAGGATTGCGGTAGAACTTGATGCGTCTGGGCTCGGCACCCTTCTCGGCCACGGGCTGCGGCGCCTCCTCGAAGCTCAGGTCCTCGCTGCTGCGTACGGGTAAGTATTCCTTGCCCGAAGCGGTCTTCGCCGGCGCCGGCGAGTATTTCGGTTTCCCGTCCGGGTCGCGGTAGTACACGACCGGTCCGGTCGGCGATGGGCGAGCGGGGCTCATGTCGGCGGCCGCAGGCAGCACGGCCGACAGCCAGGCCGGCAGCGGATGGTTCAACCTACCGAACGCCAAGCCGGCGCCGCCGGCGGTCGTCGCCACGGCAGCGATCAGGATCAAGGTCGACGAACGCTTCATAGCGAACCTCCCGCGAGCCGCTCGAGCTCGGCATACTTCGATTGCAATTCGACCTTGAGCTTGAGCAGGTCGAGCTGGACGGCCCGGAAACGGCGCTCCGAGTCGAAGAGCAGCGAGAGATCCGAGGAGCCGGCCTGGAAGCCGTTGCGGGCGTTCTCCACCGAGGAGCGCGCGGGCGGCAGTTGGCGGGACGCGTAGATCTGGACGACCTTGCGCAAAGCATCGACGCCGAACCAGGCGTCCGCGATCTGTCCGTCGATCCGCAGCCGAAGCGCCTCGTTTCGAGCCTGAGCGGCAGAGAGGCGTGCGCCGGCCGCGCGCTGTTCGGCGTCCTTCACGTCGTAGTGCAGCGGTAGCTTGACCCCCAGCGTGAACTCGCCAGTCGACTCCGCTGCCGGTCGTTGCACGTACTTCGCACCGACGTTGACGTCGGGATAGTAGTTCAGATCGGTCAGCGATTTGGCTTGGGCCGCCGCACTGCTCTGGGCCCCTGCGAGCGCCAACATCGGGTTCGCCGACCGCCCGAGCGTCTGAACCTGGGCAAGGCCGACCACCTTGAGCATCCGGAAGCCCGTCGGTGCCGCCAGAGGCGCCAGGGACGGTCGGCCGATCAACGCGTTCAGCCGCGCCGCGGCGGATTTCAGTTCGCCCTGCCGCCGGACGAGATCACCCTCGGCGGAGGCGGCCTCGATCTCGGCCTTGATGACGTCCTGCCGGTCAACCGATGTCGTGCCGTAGCGGGAGCGCAGCAGGCCGAGGATCTCGTCGTAGCGTCGCCTGATGTCGGTCGCGATGCCGATGGCTTCATAGGCGGCGTTGTATTCGCCGTGCGCGGCCACGACCTGCGCGACCAATTCGATCACGGTCGCGCGCCCCTGGAATTTCGCGGCATCCGCGTCCGAACGCGCGATGTCGCGTTCCAGGCCGTATTTTCCCCAAAGCTTGATCTCCTGATCGAAACCGACGCGGCGCTGACCGACGCCCTGCCGGTTGACGTCCCATGCTTCGAGGATGAGCGTCGGATCGGCTACGACGCCCATCGTTCCGATCCTGTGCACCGCCGCGTCGAAATCGAGCGACGCGGCGGCAACCGTCGGATTGAGACGCCGGGCGAAAGCGACGACGCTTTCCACCGTGGCACCGAGCTCGTTCCGCTCGGCAGCGGCGGCGGGATACGACCACAGCAATGCTGTGGTCGCTCCTACAATCGCAAAACGCGCGATGGAGGCCGCCGCTGTCACGGCGTCGCCTTCAGGACGAGCTTGTTCTCGACCGTTCCCGTCTCGCCCTGGACCTTGGCGCCAAGCGACAACTGCCAGCCGCCTTCCATCGTCACGGCGGCCTTGAACTTGTAGACTCCCGGCTCTGTGCTAGGCATCGCATCTATGGTGGTCTTCATCGACTCCATGCCGTCCGGAGCCATGTCCAGCCGCTTGGCGAAGATGACGGCGTCCGGGACCGGTTTGCCGTCCGGCTTGTGGACGAGGCGGACGGCGATGACCGCTTCGCCCTTCTTGACGGTCTTGTCGACGAGTTGGAATTCGTAGTCCTTGACGTCGGCGCGTGCTGTCGTGGCTCCGACGGCCAAGCCAAGGCAGACCGCCGCGGCCCGGAGGGCGCGCGTGGATTTGCAGCTCTTCATGATGAGATCCTCGATGTCCTGATGTACCGCGGATAGCGGCATGCATGTTCAACCGCACGGCCTTGGGCCGGAACGGCAGCAGACGGCGTTTTGACGCCGATCAGGTCGAGGTTCGAGGAGGATGGTCCGGAGGGTCGCCGACGAGGCCGTCGGCCGCAAGATCGTCGAACGCGAACGAGAGACGGCCGACCTGGAAGGATATCCGGATGCCGTTCGCCGCCGACAGATCCGCCTGTGCGACCGTCAGCATGCACAAGGCGAGCAACGGACAATCCTTGCAGCCGTCGCTCTTCTGCTCGTCGGGACAACACGGCATGTCTGCCGACATCGCGGACATGTCGACCGTCACGGCGGAGGCCGCGCCTTTTGCGGTCGCCGGCGTCACCATCGGCGCGAACGCGAGCCCTGCGATCACGAAGACCGCGAGCAGACGACCGATGGTACGTCGAATATCCATGGCAGGACCATCACATGGGCGGCGGCTACAGGGAAGGGCCGTCGGTTCACGTCTTCGCCAGCGGCGCCAACGAAACGGCCGATCTGGTTAACCGCGTCGGCTCAGGTCGCGATTTCCGTGCCCAGAAACCGCATGAACGGCTTCTGGCCGTCGGCTCCGAAGGTCAGGACATCGTACGCCCTCGGCGTTCCACCTTCCATACCGGGCGATCCGGCGGGCATGCCCGGGACCGCAAGTCCCAGGACGGCCGGGCGCTGTGCGAGGAGCCGTCGGATCGCCTGCGCGGGCACGTGGCCCTCGACGACGAAGCCGGACACTTCCGCGGTGTGGCAGGAGGCCAACGATGGCGGCACACGAAGCCGCGTCCGGACCGCCCTCAGATCGGCCGTCTCATCGACAGTCACCGCAAACCCCGCGGCCTGCATGTGCTTCACCCAGCCGCCGCAGCAGCCGCAGTCCGGATCCTTGTGGACAAGGACGGCCGGCGCCTCTGCGCGGGCCAGCCCCGGCGACACCGCGATGCCGGCGGCAAGCAGGGCCAGCGCGCGCCGGCGCGTGACGGATTCGAATATCTCATGCATCGCACACTCCTCTGGTTTCGTGACTGTGGGTATCGCGCAGGGCACTAACCGACCCGCCGCGTCTGAATCATGGCAAGCACTTCGAGATCGACCTGATCGCTTTCAGCCCCTCGCCGAAACGGATGATCGAGTCCCGATGTCGTTCGAGTTCGCCGTAGGCGAGATAGCGGACGTCCAAGCCTACGACCGCGGCGAAGGCGGGCCTCGCCATCTGCGCGCGGACCTCGCTCTCGCGGGCATCCGGCGCCACCAGGAAGATGCCCTTCAAGAGATTGCCGCACGGGCCGAGCGCGAGGTCGAGCATCCTCACGATTCCGGAATAGATGGAGGTCGAGTGCTCCACCTCGAAGGCCGCATGGATGGCGCCGTCCCGCTTGTCCAGCCAGAGCACGTCAATCAGCCGTACGGCGTCGATGCCGGCGGACCCGTCGAATGGCCGCAAGTCGCCGGCGCATCCGTCGGACAGCCGCCCTCCGCCATACGGGCGGTTACGGTCGTTGGCGGCGATCCAGACGTCGTATCCGAGCCCGAGGCCGATATCGCGCAACAGGCCCTGCATATCGGTGTGGGACCGGTCACTCTCCGGTTCGCGTGTCGGCAGAAGTTCGACGGCCCTCTCGCGTACAGCGGCCAGATCGCGCTCCCAGACCGCGACCGCGTCGGCCTCGTCTAGCGGCGGTGCGGGATATCGGCCCGTTCCGACGTCGAACAGGAATCCGGCGATGGCCCCGAGATCGTTCGAGAGCAGGTCCCGGTGGCGCTCATTGAGCCGCAGCGTTCCGGCACGCATCGCAAGATAGTCCGGCCAGCTCCCGAGCTTCGTCCGAGACCCGGCGACCGCGTTGTACCCCCTGACGATAGCCGTATTGAAGGGCACGGCGATCGTGGGATGCAGGAAGTAAAGCAGGTTCGCCGCCGCGGGACCCAGTCCCTTGAT
>CALRZK010000274.1:0-5404 GCA_943372615.1 Bradyrhizobium ivorense
GGCGGCGCCTTCAGCACCGTGCGCGCAATGGCCACACGCTGCTTCTCGCCGCCCGAGAGCTTCAAACCGCGCTCCCCGACTTCGGTCTCGTAGCCTTTCGGGGCCATGCGGATGAACGGGTCGATCTGGGCCATGCGGGCGGCCTCTTCCACCTCGGCATCGGTGGCGTCCCAGCGGCCATAGCGGATGTTGTAGCGGATGGTGTCGTTGAACAGCACGGTGTCCTGCGGCACCATGCCGATGGAGGCGCGCAGCGACGATTGCGTGACATCGCGGATGTCCTGCCCGTCGATGGTGATACGGCCGCCAGATACATCATACAGGCGATAAAGCAGCCGCGAGATTGTCGACTTGCCCGCGCCGGACGGGCCGACAACGGCCACCGTCTTGCCGGCCGGCACTTCAAAACTCAGTCCCTTCAGGATCGGCCGCTCCGCATCATAGGAGAAGCGTACGTCGTCAAAACGGATCGCGCCCGAACTAACCACCAGCGGCTTCGAGCCCGCACGGTCCTTCACCTCGGCATCGCGATGAAGCACGCCGAACAGCTTTTCGATATCGATGACCGCCTGCTTGATCTCGCGATACATCATGCCGACGAGATTGAGCGGCTGATAGAGCTGGATCATCATGGCATTGACCATGACGAAATCGCCCACCGTATGGGTGCCGTTGCGGATGCCGACCGCGCACAGAATCATGGTCAGCGTCAGGCCGATGGTGAAGATGACAGCCTGCCCGGCATTCAGCACCGCCAGCGACGTATAGGTTTTGACGCTGGCACGCTCGAACCGCGCCACGCTGCGATCATAGCGTTCGGCCTCGCGGGCCTCGGCGCTAAAGTATTTCACCGTTTCGTAATTGAGCAGCGAGTCGATCGCCTTGGTATTCGCCTCGCTGTCGGACTCGTTCATCTTGCGGCGGATCTCGATCCGCCACTCGGTCGCAACATAGGTGAACCAGCAATAGATGATCACCGTCAGCGCGACGACGGCGGCATAGCGCCAGTCGAACTGCCAGAACAGGATGCCCATCACCAGAGCGAGTTCGACCACCGTGGGGATCGCCTGCAGGATCACCATGCGGACGATGACCTCGATGCCCTCGCGCCCGCGTTCGAGCACGCGCGTTAGGCCGCCGGTCTTACGCTCCAGATGAAAGCGCAGCGACAGCTCGTGCATATGCACAAAAGTGAGATAAGCGAGCTTGCGCACCGCATGCATCGCGACGCTGGCAAAGATGCCGTCGCGCCATTGCGTAAACAGCGCCATCAGAATGCGCACGAGGCCGTAGCTTGCCGTCATCGCGATCGGCGATGCGATCAACCACAGCATCCAGTTCGATGGCGCGACCGGCGCCGAACCCGTGCCGCTCAACGCGTCCGTCGCCCATTTGAAGGTGAACGGCACGATCATGGTCGCGGCTTTCGCGACCAGCAGCAGCACCATCGACCAGACGACACGACGCTTCAGGTCGGCGCGATCGCCCGGCCAGATATAAGGCCACAAATGTTTGAGCGTGCCGAACAGCGTCGCCTGCTCCAGCACCGGAACCTTGTTCTCATTTGTCTTGGGATTATCAGTCATGAAACGCGCCCGGCAGGAAACAAGCAGCGACGCCGGGCCGCGCAGGAAAAGTCATTCTCATCATGCTCATATAGGAGCTTTGACGGGTTGTCGCACCCTTCCGGAGAATCATTTTACCGCCGGAAGGCTGTCCCCGGGATCAATTTCCCGCACCATGATTGGCTGCGTCTTGACCGTGTCATGGGCCGATGCCACATGCCCAATATGAGCAATATCAAAACAATCTGCGTCTATTGCGGCTCCGGCCCCGGCACCAATCCCCACTTCGTCGAATCGGCCATCGGCCTCGGCAAGGCCATGGCCGAGAACGGTATCGGGCTCGTCTATGGCGGCGGCTCCATCGGCCTGATGGGCGCCGTTGCGAAGTCGGTGCTGGACCATGGCGGCCACGTCACCGGCATCATTCCGGAATTCCTGACCAAGCGCGAAAACGCGCTGGTGGGCGCACAGGAGCTGATCGTCACCCACGACATGCACGAGCGCAAGCGGCTGATGTTCGAACGTTCGGATGCGTTCGTCGCGCTGCCCGGCGGCATCGGCACGCTGGAAGAGCTGGTCGAACAGCTCACCTGGCAGCAGCTCGGCCGCCACTCGAAGCCGATCTTGCTGGCGAATATCGACAGCTTCTGGGAGCCGCTGCTGACGCTGCTGACCCATATGCGCAGCACCGCCTTCATCCGCCCGACGCTGCCGCTGGAAGTGCTAACCGCCGACCGGACCGAAGACATCCTGCCCAAGCTGCGCTCGGCCGCCGCCAAGGCGCCGGACGAAGGCAAGAAACTGGCGCCGGATGTCGCGACCAGGCTCTGATCGTAGGATGGGTAGAGCGAAGCGAAACCCATCAGCGGAGCCTGCGGCATCGGCGGAATGATGGGTTTCGCTCCGGCGCTTCGCGCCTGCGCTCTACCCATCCTACGAATTCGCCGCCCGCACCTTCTTCATCGTCGTATTCGCCAGCCACTCGTCATGCAGCGGCACGCTGTTGCGCTGGGTGGCGACATAGCCGCGCTTCATGAAGAATTCGAGCGCGGTGTCGCTCGCATCCACCGTCAGTGCGGTGGCGCCACGCGCACCGGCGAGCTTCTCCAGCGCATCGATCAGCGTCGAGGCAACGCCTTTCAGCACCGCATTCGGATGCACATAAAGCAGATCGATGTGATCGGCGCCCTTCAGCGACGCAAAACCCACCGGAATACCGTCAAGCGTCGCGATCAGCGACAATTGCGACGCGAGGCGTTTGCCGAATTGCTCTTCGTCATCGCCCGCCTGCGCCCAGGCTTCCTGCTGTCCTTCACTATAGTCATCGCCGGTCAATTCCGCGATCGACGCCACATAGATCGCCGCAGCAATGGCGGTGTCCTCGGGCAGGAACGGACGCAGGCCGGGCTTATCCTTCGCAGCCATCGAACTCACCAATAACCAACCAGCTTCAACGCCAGCGCAATCGCGCCGATGATGAGCGCCCATTTGATGGCGATGTAATATTTCCAGTGCTTTGGAAACGGCGTGTCAGGACGGCTCATCGCAGTTTCTCCCGTATCGTTGTCGGCTCGCCTGTCTTCGGATCCTTACCGTCCTTCAACACGACACCGACCTCCAAAAGCTGATCACGAATACGATCGGACTCCGTGAAGTCCTTAGCTTTTCGTGCTTCGAGCCTGCGAGCGATCAATGCCTCGATCTGCTGATCGCTTAAAGCAAAGACTGTCGGTGCGTTCACCGTTACTCCAATTGTAACAGGCGGGACGTTAATGCGCGCGCCGACGGGCCTACGAGCAAAAACCGATTCGCTATCAGTGAACCCAAGGAAATTCATCGCCGCGCGGAGATCGGAAAACTTCTTCTTCTTTCTAAGCCCATGCAAAGCGGCGATAGTATTTGCCGTGTTCAAATCGTCAGAGATGAACTTCAATACGTCCACTGGTACAGCCGCGGATGGCTGAACGTCCTGAACATCGGTGTGCCAGTCCCACAAAATTTTGTGGCACTCATCCAGAGCTTTCACCGTCCAATCAATTGGCGCCCGGTAATGCGTTCTGAGCATGGCTAATCGCAAGACTTCACCAGCCCATTTGTCCCCACCAAATTTCTCGGTCGCAAGCAGATCATTAATCGTCACAAAGTTGCCGAGGCTCTTCGACATCTTCTCGCCCTCGACCTGCAGAAAACCGTTGTGCATCCAGTAATTCGCCATCGCATGCGTGCCATGGGCACAGCGCGATTGGGCGATCTCGTTTTCATGGTGTGGGAAGATCAGATCGAGACCACCTCCATGAATGTCGAAGGTAGTGCCGAGATAGGCCGCCGACATCGCCGAGCATTCGATGTGCCAGCCCGGACGCCCCCTGCCCCATGGCGACTCCCAGCCGGGTTCTTCCGGTGACGACTGCTTCCACAACACAAAATCGGTCGGATGCTTCTTGTGCGCATCGACGGCAATGCGCGCGCCGGCCTGCTGGTCTTCGAGCTTGCGGCCGGACAGCGCCCCGTAATCCGGCATCGACTGCGTATCGAACAGCACTTCGCCGGATGCTTCATAGGCGTGACCACGCGCGATCAATTGCTCGATCAGCGTCATCATGTCGGTCTTGCCATCGGGTCGCGGCAGCACGAATTCGGTCGCGCGCGGCTGTACCGTCGGCGGCAGGCAGCCGAGCGCTTTCACATCGGCCTGGAATTGATCGGCGGTCTTCTCGGTGACCTTCCGGATCGCCTCGTTGAGCGGCAGGCCGGGATAATCGCGCAGCGCGCGGTCGTTGATCTTGTCATCGACGTCGGTGATGTTGCGGACATAGGTGACGTGCTTCTCGCCGTAGATGTGCCTGAGCAGGCGGAACAGGACGTCGAACACGATCACCGGCCGCGCATTGCCGATATGGGCGAAATCATAGACCGTGGGGCCGCAGACATACATCCGGACATTGTCCGGAGCGATCGGCGTGAAGACCCGCTTTTCGCGGCTCAGGGTGTCGTAAAGGCGCAGTTCCATGGAAGTTCCATCGGCTGGGCGGCCGGGCGTCAGGTATCACGGCTGTGAGAAAAGACGGCCTCAGCCAGCGAATCGCTAGCTCATAATCTCGCGGCAAATCGGACAAATGGCGAGGATACCGTTCATGCCGGCACCATGCGGCAGCAGGATTTCACCGTCAAGCGCCGCTCTGATGCCGCACGCATCTCTGGAAACACGCAAGGAAGGCACATTTCAGCCCCAATCGGTAGGTACCCGGCCGCCACGGTTAACCCTTGTTAACCATTGAGGTTTATCGAGATGGAACTCGGTTCCTCAAATGCCTGGTGGTTCATGAAAGTCATTTTCGCTGCTCTGACCGCCGTTTTCGCGGTCGCCTCCTCGGCCGCTTTTGCCGATTCCCGCGTTTTCATCATCGCCAACCAGCCCGACGGCTACGGCATCGACCAGTGCCTGGCCAAGGGCGAGAAATGCGGCGCGCCGGCTGCGCTATCCTATTGCAAGTCGCGTGAATTCACCCAGGCTGCCGCCTATCGCCGGGTCGATCCCGATGAAGTGACCGGCTCGATTTCGTCCGCGGGCGGCGCCTGCAAGGGCGGCAAGTGCGACGAATTTGTCGCCATTACTTGCAAGCGATAACGCGCTTTTCTACGGCTCAAGCGCCCATTCGGTGCGGCATCCTAGCGGCCTCCTTGCGGCGGCTTTGCGGCACCGGAATAGGCGTGACCCGGCCTTGAGAAGCGGCTATGAGACGGCTTCATCGCCGCAATTTCATCGCGTGCATATGGCAATGACGGCAGGGGTCGCGGTCTGATCGCGCACCCGCCCGTTCCTCGTTCATCGGCCGGAT
>CALRZK010000275.1:0-5387 GCA_943372615.1 Bradyrhizobium ivorense
TGGCGCCTCCAGCGTTCGACGAAATTGAGGCCAGATCGCATATAGCGCCCGCGCGAATTTTCGCTATATTTACCGATACATCCGGTCGGTTGGCCGGCGACTGAAGGGAGTGCGTCATGGCAAGCGTCATCACCCGCGATCCCGATATTATGGGTGGTCGCCCGGTATTCCGCGGAACGCGGGTGCCGGTCGAGGTCCTGTTTGAGAACCTCAAAGACGGCCTGTCCCTAGATGAAATCGTGGAGGCGTATCCCAGCCTCTCGCGCGACGATCTCATTGCGTGTCTTGAAGAATCCGAGAGTGTTTTTGACAAGGCCCCCATGTGAGGGTCCTGCTCGACGAGAATGTCCCCAATCAATTGCGGGATGCTCTCAGGCCGCGGGATGTCTCGTCTGTCAATGACAAGTCGGTTGGCTGGAAAAACATCAGTAATGGGCGGTTGCTGACGGAGATGGAGGGGCGATTTGATCTTCTGATCACGTCGGACCGCAACATCTATGCACAGCAGAATCTGACAGGGCGATCCATCGCCATTCTTGTGCTGCCGACGAACCGGCGAAATGACGTCGTGAAACTTGTGCCACAAATCGCAGCTGTCATTGATGTCATATTGCCAGGTCAATATGCGCTGCTTGAGAGAGACGGCACGTTTCATGTCACGTCTTTCTGAATCTGAAGATTAAGGCTGGATCGAACCGGGCGATCTGTGTAGACGAACGCTCCCCTTGGAGCGGTCATGTCGATTTGCGGTCTGGATTTTGGAACGTCGAACACGACGCTCGGTACCATCAATCATAACGTCCCGGTTCTGGCTGCGCTGGAAGAGGCGCATGTCACGATTCCGAGCGCCATTTTCTACAAGGCCGATGGCGGTGCCGTGATCGGCCGCAAGGCGATGGAAGCCTATGTGGAAGGCACCTCAGGCCGCCTGATGCGCAGCCTGAAATCGGTGCTCGGCACTTCGCTGATCGACGAAACCACACGCGTGGGCCGCGAGCGCATCGGGTTCCGCAATGTCATCGGCAATTATATCGGCGCCGTGAAGCGCCGGGCGGAAGCGACATCCGGTGTCGAATTGCGCAAGGTCGTGCATGGCCGCCCGGTGTTCTTCGTCGATGACAATCCGGCTGGCGATCAAAAGGCCGAGGATGTCCTGCTCGGTATTGCGAAAGACATCGGCTTCGATGATGTCTCGTTCCAGTTCGAGCCGATTGCCGCAGCACTGGATTACGAGCGCCAGATCAATTCGGAAGAGATTGCGCTGATCGCCGATATCGGCGGCGGTACATCGGACTTCTCCATCGTGCGGTTGTCGCCGGAGCGGCACCGCCATGCCGATCGCAAGGACGACATCCTTGCCAATGACGGTGTGCGTATCGGCGGCACTGATTTCGATCGCCACCTCAGCCTCGGTGTCGTGATGCCGCTGCTCGGCTATCGCTCGGCGATGAAACGCGCAGGGCTCGATGTGCCGTTGGGCTATTTCCACGATCTCGCCACCTGGTCGAGCATCAACCGGATGTATGATCCCAAGGTGATCAACGAGATCAGGCAGGTACGCTACGAGGCGCAGCAGCCGGAATTGCTCGATCGCCTTGTGCGCGTGTTGGAAGAGCAGCGTGGCCACACGCTCGCGATGGAAGTGGAGGGCGCCAAGATCGGCCTGTCCGACAATCCGAAATCGAGCATCACGCTTAACTGGCTGGAGCCGGGGCTCAAGGCCGGCATGGCGCGCAAGGAACTGGTGAGCCACACCCAGACGCTGGCCGATCGCATCCATGCCCGCATCGGCATCTGTCTGTCGCAGGCGAAACTGAAGCCCGAGAATATCGATGCGGTGTTCCTCACCGGCGGCTCGGTGCAGCTCTCCCACGTCCGCAAGGCGATCCTCGACGCGCTGCCGGCGGCACGCGCCATCGACGGCGATACGTTTGGCGCAGTAGGGAAGGGGCTGACGATCGAGGCCAACCGGCGTTACGGCCACGCCTGATCCCCTTCGGAATGTTCTACAGGACACGTCCGGCTGACATATTGCCGCACCCCTGCAGTTTCGCTAAACCCGCCGCCAGTCGCAGCCCTTGGCCGCGCAAAAATCAAGTCGCGGCCGTCCGGTCGCGCGAGAATAAACTGACGGGAGCGAACAATGAGCCAGACCACCATCGGCACGCGCGCGGAAGCGAGCGCGAAGTCCGATCTCGAAACATCGACCATCCGTGCCATTTCCTGGCGGCTGATCCCGTTTCTGATCCTGGCTTACTTCCTGGCCTATCTCGACCGCGTCAATCTCGGCTTCGCCGCCCTGACCATGAATGCCGACCTGAACTTCTCGCCCACGGTGTTCGCCTGGGGCGCCGGCATCTTCTTCATCGGCTATTTCATCTTTGAGGTTCCCAGCAATATCGCGCTGGAAAAATTCGGCGCCAGCCGCTGGATCGCGCGCATCATGGTGAGCTGGGGCATCATCTCGGCGCTGATGGCCATCGTCAGCGGCTCGACCAGCTTCTATGTGCTGCGCTTCCTGCTCGGCGTGGCTGAAGCCGGCTTCTTTCCCGGCATCATCCTCTATCTGACGTATTGGTATCCGGCTGAGTATCGCGCCCGCTTCCTCGCGGCCTTCGCGATCGCCGTGCCGGTGTCCACCGTCATCGGCGCGCCGATCTCCGGCATGCTGCTCGGCCTCGACGGCATGATGGGCCTGAAGGGCTGGCAGTGGCTGTTCATCATCGAGGGCATCCCTTCGGTGCTGCTCGGTATCGTCACCTGGTTCTATCTCACCGATAAGCCGGCCAAGGCCGACTGGCTGACGCCCGACCAGAAAATGTGGCTGGCGGACAAGCTGGAGAGCGAGCGCGTCGTCAAGGAAAGCGCCCATGGCATGTCGCTCGGCCAGGCGCTGACCTCGCCAAAGGTGCTGATGCTCAGCGTGATCTATTTCGGTTTTGTCGCAGCACTTTACGGCATGCAGTTCTGGCTGCCGCAGATCGTGAAGGCCTTTGGCCTGACCAATACCCAGACGGGGTTTGTCACCGCGATCCCCTATGCGTTCGGTTCGCTCGCCATGATCCTGTGGGCCCGCCATTCGGACCGCACCCGTGAACGCGTCTGGCATGTCGGTCTGCCGCTGCTGCTGATCGCCGTGGCGCTGGCCGTATCTGGTGTCGTCAGCAATCCCACGCTGACCATGATCGCCCTGACCGTGGCCGCGATCGGCGTGTTCTGCACCTTCGCGCTCTTCTGGACGCTGCCGACGGCCTGGCTCAGCGGTGCCGCAGCCGCCGGTGCGATCGCCATGATCAATTCCATCGGCAATCTCGCCGGCTTCGGCGGCCCCTATCTGATCGGCTGGGTCAAGGAAGCCACCGGCAGCACATCCACTGGCCTGTTGGTGCTGGCCGCCATGCCGCTGATTGCCGGCATTCTGGTGCTGGCGGGCAATCACGGCACGGCCACGGAGTTCTCGTCCGCCAGCAAGGCGCCGCAGCCGGGCGAGTAATCCGCCGGACAGGCCCCAAACATCAACAGCGCCGGAGCCCCGCTCCGGCGCTGTTTCATTGCGCGATCCTTCAGAAATGATGGCGGATTCGTGATTAGTGACGAATATTGACAATCGTCAGTAGTCAGCCATATTTTGAGCCAGCCTCACGAAGGAAATCCGACCATGTCCCGCGGTCCCCTGTTCGACGTCATCCGCAAGCCTGCTATCGCCGCTCTGCTCCTGGTCCCGGCCATCGGCCTCGCCGGCTGCGGAAAGAAGCAAGAAGCAGAGGCGAAGCCGGCGCGGCCGGTTCTGGTCACCACGGTCAAATACGCCCGGGAAGCGCCGTCGCGCAGTTTCGTCGGCACCATCCGTCCGCGTATCGAGACCGACATCGGTTTCCGCGTCGCCGGCAAGGTCGCCAAGCGTCTCGTCGAGGTCGGGCAGACCGTGCAGGTCGGCCAGTCGCTCGGGACCCTCGATGAAGTGGATCTGAAGCTGCAGGCCGAGCAGGCCGCCGCCGAACTCAGTGCCGCCACCGGCGTGCTCGCCCAGGCCAGCGCCGCCGAAGGCCGCGCCAATGCGTTGAAGGCCAACGGCTGGGCGACCCAGGCGCAGCTCGATCAGGCCAAGGCCTCCGGCGACGAAGCGCGCGCTCGCCTCAACCGCGCCGAGCGCCAGGTCGAACTCACCAAGAACAGCCTGTCCTATGCCACCCTCGTTGCCGATACGGCCGGTGTTGTCACCGCCACGCTGATCGATCCTGGTCAAGTTGTGTCCGCCGGTCAGGCCGCGATCCGCGTTGCGCGCTTTGCCGAGAAGGAAGCTGTGGTCGCCATTCCGGAAACGCTGGTCGGCCGTGCCAAGGATGGCACTGCCAGTGTCAGCCTGTGGTCGGGGCCCGGCAAAACCTATCAGGCAAAACTGCGCGAGATCGCGCCGAATGCCGATGCGGCGACGCGCACCTATCTCGCAAAATTCTCGCTGCCCGATGCGGATGACAAGGTCGTGCTCGGCATGACGGCGACGCTGACGCTCTCCGATCCGAAGACCGAGCGCATCGCCCGCATTCCACTGTCAGCACTGTTCAGCCAGGGCAATCAGTCTTCGCTTTACACCGTCAGTGATGCCGGCGAGATCACGCTGCGGCCGGTGAAGGTGAAGACCTATGAAAGCACCGATGTGATCATCACCGGCGGCGTCGATGACGGCGCCAAGGTGGTCACGCTCGGCGTGCAGAAGCTTGATCCCGCGCAAAAAGTGCGCGTCGTCTCCGCTTTGTCGTTCTAGCTTTCTAACCTCTCCCCGCTTGCGGGGAGAGGTCGCCGCGTCTTCGCGGCGGGTGAGGGGCGCTCCATTTGCTCCGAGCTTGCGGAGGCTCCCCTCACCCTGCCCTCTCCCCGTAAGAACGGGGCGAGGGTAAGAGCCGCCGGTGTTAGCCCTTTTCAGCAGAAGCCAGAGATATCCTCATGCATCGCTTCAACCTCTCGGCCTGGGCCGTCGCACATCCGACGCTGATCCTGTTCATGATCATCGCGCTGGGTTTTGCCGGCTTCTTCTCCTACGAAAAGCTCGGCCGCGCTGAAGATCCGTTCTTCACAGTTAAAGTCGTGAACGTCACGGCGATCTGGCCGGGCGCGACCGCCAAGGAGATGCAGGAACAGGTCGCCGATCCCATCGAGAAGAAGATGCAGGAGCTGCCCTATTTCGACAAGGTGCAGACTTATTCGAAGCCGTCCTTCACCGCGCTGCAGGTCTCCTTCAAGGACAACGCGCCGCCGAAGGATGTGCCGTATCTCTTCTATCTCCTGCGCAAGAAGCTGGCGGACGCGCAGGGCAGCCTGCCCACGGGCCTGATCGGCCCGACCGTCAATGACGAATTCAGCGACGTCGATTCCATCCTCTATATGAT
>CALRZK010000276.1:0-5380 GCA_943372615.1 Bradyrhizobium ivorense
ATCGCTGCTCTGCTGGATCGCCGCGAGCGCATGCAGCTGACGCCGGAAGAGACCGAGACGCTGGACGAGACGCTGCGCCGCGCCGTTGTCACATTGTGGCAGACTAATCTGCTCCGTCGCAGCAAGCTGACGGTGCTGGATGAGGTCACCAACGGTCTCGCATTCTACGACTATACGTTCCTGCGCGAGGTGCCGCGGCTGCATTGCCGGCTTGAGGATAGCCTGAGCGAGCAGGGCGGCCCGGAAGCGTTGCCGGCGTTCCTGCGCATGGGCAGCTGGATCGGCGGCGACCGCGACGGCAATCCCTTTGTCACGGCGGATGTCATGCAGGGCACCGTCATGCTGCAAAGCCGCCGCGCTTTCAGTTTCTATCTCGACGAACTCCACGCGCTCGGCGCCGAGTTGTCGATGGCTGCGCATCTGTCCGAGGTTTCGGACGAGTTGCGGGCGCTGGCCGAGCGGTCGCCCGATCTGTCACCGCATCGCGCCGGCGAACCGTATCGCTTGGCGATATCCGGGATCTATGCGCGGATGGCTGCGACGGCCCATGCGCTTAAGCTGCCGAACCGCCGCGCGGCTGTTGGAGAGGCACCGCCCTATGCGTCGGCCGCCGAGTTCAAGGCTGATCTCGACGTGCTCGATCGCTCGCTCCATGCCGACAATTCCCGCGTGATCGCGCGCGGCCGTCTGCGCACGCTGCGCTGTGCGGTGGATTGCTTCGGCTTCCATCTGGCCAGTCTCGACATTCGGCAGAACTCAGCGGTGCACGAGCGCACAGTCGCGGAATTGATCGACGCCGCGATGCCCGGAAAATCCTATCTGGCGCTGGACGAGGATGCGCGCATTGGGTTGCTCGCTGCCGAGCTGAAGAATGCCCGGCCGCTGTCGTCGCTGTTCGTCAAATATAGCGAGGAGACGCTCGGTGAACTCGCGCTGTTCCGCATGGCTGCCGAGGTGCATGCGAAGTTCGGCGCGGCGGCTATCCCCCAATGCATCATCTCCATGTGCAAGGGCGTCTCCGACATGCTCGAAGTGGCCATCCTCCTAAAGGAAGTGGGCCTCGTCGATTCCTCCGGCCGCAGCGGCATCAATATCGTGCCGCTGTTCGAGACCATCGAGGATCTGCAGGCCTCCGCCAAGATCATGGACCGACTCTTCGCGCTGCACGACTATCGCAAGCTGGTGGATAGCCGCGGCGGCGTGCAGGAAGTCATGCTCGGCTATTCCGACAGCAACAAGGATGGCGGCTTCGTCACGTCGGGCTGGGAGCTCTACAAGGCCGAGATCAAGCTGGTGGACGTGTTCGAGCGCCATCACATCCGCCTGCGCCTGTTCCATGGCCGCGGCGGCTCTGTCGGTCGTGGTGGTGGCCCGAGCCATGACGCGATCCTGGCGCAACCCGGCGGTGCGGTGGACGGCCAGATCCGCATCACCGAACAGGGCGAGATCATCTTCAGCAAATATTCCAATGCCGAAGTTGGTCGCAACAATCTGGAGATCCTGGCCTCCGCCACGCTTGAGGCGAGCCTTCTCGCGCCCAAGCACTCGGCGCCGCGCAGCGAATATCTGGAGGCGATGGAGGAAATCTCCGCGCTGGCCTTCAAGGCCTATCGCGGGCTCGTCTACGAGACCGATGGCTTTGTCGACTACTTCTGGGAATCCACGGTCATCAACGAGATTTCGACGCTGAACATCGGCAGCCGTCCGGCCTCGCGCAAGAAGACGCGGGCCATCGAGGATCTGCGCGCGATTCCGTGGGTGTTCTCATGGGCGCAGTGCCGATTGATGTTGCCCGGCTGGTTCGGTTTCGGCAGTGCGATCGAAGCGTGGCTCAAGGCGCATCCCGACAAGGGCATGGCCTTCCTGCAGGAGATGCACCGCGAATGGCCGTTCTTCCGCACGCTGCTGTCGAATATGGACATGGTGCTGGCGAAGAGCTCCATCGCGATTGCGTCGCGTTATGCCGAATTGGTTACTGACGAAGCGCTGCGTGAAAAGATTTTCGGCCGCATTCGCGCGGAGTGGCATCTGTCCATCGAATCGCTGCTCGACATCATGGAGCAGGATGGCTTGCTGCAAGGCAATGCGCTGCTGGAACGCTCGATCCGCAATCGCTTCCCCTATCTCGATCCGCTCAACCATGTGCAGGTCGAACTGCTGCAGAAGCATCGCGCGGAAGGCGAGAGTGGTGATGAGCAGGTGTTGCGGGGGATTCAGCTGACGATCAATGGCATCTCAGCCGGGCTGAGGAATAGCGGGTAGGGCTTTCCCTCCCTCAAGCCGCGCAGCGGCGCAGTGGGGAGGGTGGCACGAGCGAAGCGAGTGACGGGTGGGGTGCCTCCGCAGGCACCGTCGCTTGCGGAGGCACCCCACCCGTCACGTCTCCTCGCTTCGCTCGTCGCCGCGCCACCCTCCCCAGTCGCTGCGCTCCGGGGAGGGATAAGAAGCGTTCAACAGAAATGCGCGCCCTGTGTCTCCACATAGACCGCATAAAGCGACTGGCTCGCCGTCATGAACAGCCGGTTCCGCTTCTTGCCGCCGAAGCAGATATTGGCGCAGATCTCCGGCAGCCGGATCTGTCCGATGCGCACGCCATCCGGCGCGAAGATGTGCACGCCGTCATAGCCATCGCCGACCCAACCCGCACCGACCCAGATATTGCCTTCGGTATCCACACGTACACCGTCGGCGAAGCCCGACTTGCCATCGAGCGTCATGTCGATCAGCGGTTTGGCATTTGAGAGCTTGCCGCCGTCCACGTCATAGGCCCAAACCACATTCTTAGCCTGCGGGTAATGCGTCGAGCCGCTGTCGCAGACATAGAGCTTCTTGTAGTCGGGGCTGAAGGCGAGGCCGTTGGGCTTGAACGCATCGTCGGCCACTTTGTTGACCTGACCATTGGTCGGATCGATGCGATACACCGCTTCCTTCTGGCTCGATTGCGTCACCCCGGGTGCTGCGCGCTGACCTTCGTAGAGATTGATGCCGCCCTAGCCAGGGTCGGTGAACCAGATCGCCTTGTCGATGGGATTGACGACCATGTCATTCGGACCATTCAGCGGCTTGCCATTGGCGGCGTCGGCCAGTGTTGTCACGCTGCCATTATGCTCGAAGCGAACGAGGCGCGTACGTTGCGCGGAAAGCTGCCGCCCCTCGGTGTCGAACGAGTTGCCGTTGCTTTCTTCGGACGGATAGCGAAAGCGTTCGGAGATATGGCCGTCGTCGTCGAGATAACGCAGCTGCCGATTGGCCGGAATGTCGCTCCAGATCAGATACTGGCCCTGCGCATTCCATGCGGGTCCTTCGGCCCACAGGCAACCGGTATAGAGCCGCTTGATCGAAGTGTTGCCGACCTTGGCGGTAAAGCGCTTGGGGTCGATGGCGACGATATCGGGATCGGGATAGCGCTGCGGCTGGACGTTGCGGCCGTAGTCGCGCGCGAAGGCCGATGGCGCCACGAGGGTCGAGGCGGCGAGGGCGCCGGCGGTTTGCAGGATGCGCCGGCGATTGAGTGATGTGACATTCGCGTGGGGGTGGTCGGATTGGGGATCGGTATCACGCGTGGCAAATGGATTTTGCATCGTCGCCTCCCTGTTGTTCTGGCTTTAGTGCCAGTTGCAAGCGAGGCTAGCGCGTTACGGAGCTGACGCCAGCGAATTCGATGCTGCCGCGCGGTGATGGCGCTGCACAAAAGAAAAAGCCCGGACAACGCAACGCGTCATCCGGGCTTTGCAATTATATCAATTTGGCGTGGATCAGACTTCGTGTTTGGCCGAAGCGAAGATCGCGATCAGCGTGATCACCGCTGCGGCGAGCACGTAGTAGCCAATATAAGCGAGCCCGTAATTCGCCTGCAGATAGGTGGCGATATAGGGCGCCAGCGATGCACCGAAGATGCTCGCCATATTGAAAGTCATCGACGAGCCGGTGTAGCGCACCGCGGTCGGGAACGGCGACGCGAGCGCAGCGCCGATCAGGCCGTAATTGATGCCGAAGATGGCGAGACCGATCAGCGCGAAGGCGTAGATGCCGGCGACGCCGCCGCCGAGCAGGGGGGCGACGAAGAACGAGAACACGATCACCATCAGGCAGTTCGCGATCAGGAGATTGCGGCGACCGATCTTGTCGGCGAGCAGGCCGGCCAGGATGTTGGTGGTGCCGAAGGCGATGGCGCCGGCGATCTGTACCTTCAGCGCGTCGAGCAGCGACATCTTCGCCACGCCGACATTGTAGGAGAGCAGATAGGCCGTGCAGACATAGAAGAACACGAAGGTCATCAGGCCGACCAGCGTGCCCAGCAGCAGGCTGCGCTTGTGCTTCTTCAACAGCTCGATGCCGGGGACGGCGACGCGCTCGGCCTTGTCGATGGCCTTCTGGAATTCCGGCGTCTCGGTGATGGACAGACGCACCCACAGGCCGATCACGATCAGGATGATCGAGGCCAGGAACGGCACGCGCCAGGCCCAGGTGAGAAATGCTTCCGGCGACACGAAATGCAACAGCAGCCAGAAGGTGCCCGACGCCAGGAACAGGCCGAGCGGTGCACCAAGCTGCGGGAACATGGCGTACCAGTTGCGCTTGCCGGGAGGCGCATTTTCGGTGGCGAGCAGCACGGCGCCGCCCCATTCGCCGCCGAGGCCAAGACCCTGGCCGAAGCGGCACAGCACGAGCAGCGCAGGCGCTGCGATGCCGATCTGCGCATGGGTCGGCAGCAGGCCGATCACGACAGTCGAGATGCCCATGGTGAGCAGGGCCGCGACCAGCGTGGTCTTGCGGCCGACGCGATCACCGAAATGGCCGAACAGGATGGCGCCGAACGGGCGCGCGAAGAAGGCGATGGAGAACACGGCGAAAGAGGCGAGCAGGGCCGCCGTGTCATTGCCGGCCGGGAAGAACAGTTTTGGGAACACCAGCACCGCGGCGGTGGCGTAGACGTAGAAGTCGAAGAACTCGATGGTGGTGCCCACCAGGCTCGCGGTGAGTACGCGCGCCGGGGAGTTCAGGGTCTTGGAATGCGGCGCAGCCGCGGAGGGCATGGCGCCCGCGTGATCACTCATTGTCATGTCCAGCAAATGGCCCGGCCTGCGGATGCGCGGCATGGAGCCTTGTTATTTGCCGGTCACATAACCGACTTGGGCGGGAACTGGAATTCTTTATTGCGAAATTTGGGCAGGCGCGGGTCAGATAAGATCGCGCGGCATAGCTATGTTTGAAATATAATTTCGTTTGCGATTTGGGGTTGTGGAGTTACGCACAACTCTAAGCTCAAGAGAGGACGCCGACCTCCCAGTTGTCATGCCCGGGCTTGTCCCGGGCATCCACGTCTTGGCCTCGTGAGGAAGACGTGGATGGCCGGGACGGGCCCGGCCATGACGGAGAG
>CALRZK010000277.1:0-5360 GCA_943372615.1 Bradyrhizobium ivorense
AGGAAATCTCCGACCGCTGGCGTGGTTTCCAGGATGTCGCAGATAGCCGCCATCTGAACAATCGCGTCGAGCGCGAAGTCGTCGATGCGCTGGTTGAATCGGTTCGCGCAGCCTATCCAAAACTGTCGCATCGTTACTATCAGCTGAAAGCAAAGTGGTTCGGCAAGAAGAAGCTGGCCCATTGGGACCGCAACGCGCCGCTGCCTTTCGCGCCAACCGGCACGATCGCCTGGTCCGATGCGCAGGACATGGTGTTGACCGCCTACGGCGCCTTCTCTCCGGAGATGGCAGGGATCGCAAAACGCTTCTTCACCGATCGCTGGATCGATGCGCCGGTGCGTCCGGGCAAGGCGCCGGGCGCCTTCTCGCATCCGACCACGCCTTCCGCGCATCCCTATGTGCTGATGAATTATCAGGGTAAGCCACGCGATGTGATGACGCTCGCCCATGAGCTCGGCCATGGCGTGCATCAGGTGCTGGCCGCGAAGAACGGTGCGCTGATGGCGCCGACGCCGCTGACCCTCGCCGAGACGGCCTCCGTGTTCGGCGAGATGCTGACCTTCAAACGCCTGCTCGCCCAGACCAAGAGCGCCAAGCAGCGTCAGGCACTGCTCGCCGGCAAGGTCGAGGACATGATCAACACGGTGGTCCGGCAGATCGCATTCTATTCATTCGAGCGCGCCGTTCACACCGAGCGCCGCAACGGCGAACTCACCGCCGAGCGGATCGGCCAGCTCTGGCTGAGCGTGCAGAATGAAAGCCTCGGCCCGGCGATCGAGATCAAGCCGGGCTACGAGAATTTCTGGATGTATATCCCGCACTTCATCCATTCGCCGTTCTACGTTTACGCCTATGCCTTCGGCGACTGCCTAGTGAACTCGCTCTACGCGGTCTACGAGCACGCGCAGGAAGGCTTTGCGGAGCGCTATCTCGCCATGCTCGCCGCCGGCGGCACCAAGCACTATTCCGAACTGCTGGCGCCATTCGGCCTCGACGCCAAGGATCCGACCTTCTGGGACGGCGGCCTATCGGTCATCGCCGGGATGATCGATGAGCTGGAAGCGATGGGATAGGGCTGTAAAACATTTGTTGTACAGATAATCGAGGTGCGTTATACAGATGTATAACGCACCTTTTGCTTGGCATGAGAGGAGGTTGGCGAAGCGTCAGCGCAATTGTGCAATGAAAGGAAAGACCCATGAAGCTCGAAATCAAGAAAATCGGTAATTCCGATGGCCTGTTGTTGCCGAAGGAATTGATGCAGCGGCTCGATCTCCAGAGGGGGCAGGAGCTGTATGTGACGGAGTTGGCGGGCGGCGGTTTGCAACTCATGCCCTACGACCCAGACTTCGAACAGACGATGGAAGCTGCGGACGAAGTTATGGACAAATACAAGGACACGCTCGCGGCCTTGGCGAAGTAACAGGAGGCGGCAATGGGCGAGGCGAACGAGCCGCGCTGGATTACGTACGAGCAAACGATCGCTATCCATAGCCGGCAGCTGCGCCGGTTTGGTGGAGCACCGGGCTTGCGTGATGAAGGTATGCTGCAATCGGCGCTCGATCGTCCTGTCAACAAGTGGCGCTATGAACAATCGGAGTTGCCTGAACTTGCGGCAGCCTATGCCTATGGTCTCGCCAAGAACCATGCGTTCATCGACGGTAACAAGCGTATTGCTTTCATGTCGATGATGATCTTTCTGATCAAAAACGGCGTACAGTTTTCGCCCGACCCCGCTCAGGCAACGACCATCATTCTCTCGCTTGCTGCTGGCGAAGTCAGTGAGCAATCGCTTGCGCGCTGGATACGCGACAACTGGCCAGCATAGTGCGTTGCATCATTTAAAGGCGTGGCTGGCATGCCAACAGCCGTTGCCGTTCAAATCCAATTGCGCTAATTCCGTGGCAACAGATTATAAAACTTGCGGGAGACTGGAATGGCTGATCATAGCGAAGTTGCCTACACTACGGCGGATGGCAACGATTACCCGGCGCATGAGCAGACCTATGAAGGTTTCCTGGTGCTTGTGAAATGGGGCACCATCTCGGTCGTCGCTATCGTGGCGCTGATGGGCATTTTTCTAACCTGATCCCACCTTTTGCCGCAGCGCCGCGGCTCCATCCCTGACCTGATTGCTCACGCGCGGACGAGCTCCGCCGGAGGACCCATGAAGATTGCCGTTGCCAAGGAAATCGATCCGTCCGAACCGCGCGTCGCGGTCTCGCCGGACACGATCAAGAAGTTCAAGGCGCTGGGCGCCGAAGTGGCGATCGAACCGGGCGCGGGCATCAAATCGGGCATGCCGGACAGCGAATTCACCGCCGTCGGCGCGACCATCGCGGCCGATGCGGTGAAGGACGCAGACATCGTCATCAAGGTGAAGCGCCCGGAAGCGTCCGAACTCGCGAACTACAAGCGCGGTGCGCTGTCCGTCGCGATCATGGACCCCTACGGCAATGAAGCCGCGCTGAAGACCATTGCGGATGCCGGTGTGTCGGCCTTCGCCATGGAGCTGATGCCGCGCATCACCCGCGCGCAGGTGATGGACGTGCTGTCCTCGCAGGCCAATCTTGCGGGCTACCGCGCCGTGATCGAGGCCGCCGAATATTTCGGCCGCGCCTTCCCGATGATGATGACCGCGGCGGGCACGATCCCGGCTGCGAAGGTGTTCGTCATGGGCGTCGGCGTTGCCGGCCTGCAGGCCATCGCCACCGCGCGCCGCCTCGGCGCCGTGGTGACCGCGACCGACGTCCGCCCGGCCACCAAGGAGCAGGTGGAAAGCCTCGGCGCAAAATTCCTGGCCGTCGAGGACGACGAGTTCAAAAACGCGCAGACCGCCGGCGGCTACGCCAAGGAAATGTCCAAGGAATACCAGGCCAAGCAGGCCGCGCTGACCGCTGAGCATATCAAGAAGCAGGACATCATCATTACCACCGCGCTGATCCCGGGTCGCCCGGCGCCGCGCCTGGTCACGGCCGAGATGGTCGCCTCGATGAAGCCCGGTTCGGTGCTGGTCGATCTCGCCGTCGAGCGCGGCGGCAATGTCGAGGGCGTCAAGGCCGGCGAAGTCGCTGACGTCAACGGCATCAAGATCGTCGGCTTCACCAATGTCGCCGGCCGTGTCGCAGCCTCAGCCTCCAGCCTCTATGCGCGAAATCTGTTCTCCTTCATCGAAACGCTGGTGAACAAGGAGACCAAGGCGCTTGCGGTGAACTGGGACGACGAGCTGGTGAAAGCCACAGCCCTGACCAGGGACGGCGCCGTCATCCACCCGAACTTCCAGCCGAAGACGGCCTGAGGATTTTAGCCATGGATCATGCTTCGCTGGTTTCCCCCTTCGTCTTTCAGCTCTCCATTTTCGTGCTCGCGGTGTTCGTCGGCTATTTCGTGGTGTGGTCGGTGACCCCCGCGCTGCATACGCCGCTGATGTCGGTGACCAATGCGATCTCCTCGGTGATCGTGGTCGGCGCGCTGCTCGCGGTGGGCGTCAAGCTCGCCGGTAGCGGCGGCGTGCTCGCTCGCGGCTTCGGCTTCGTGGCGCTGATCTTCGCCTGCGTGAACATTTTTGGCGGCTTCCTGGTCACCCAGCGCATGCTCGCGATGTATAAGAAGAAGGCGAAGTAAGCGATGAACGCCAATCTGTCCGCACTTCTGTACCTTGTCGCCGGCGTGCTCTTCATCATGTCGCTGCGAGGCCTGTCGAGCCCGGCCTCGAGCCGCCAGGGCAATTTCTTCGGCATGGTCGGCATGGCCATCGCCGTCGGCACCACGCTGGCCGCGCATCCGCCGGCCGATGCGTTGGGCTGGATCCTTGTGATTCTCGGCATCGCCATCGGCGGCGGCATCGGTGCCGTCATCGCCAAGCGCGTGCCGATGACTTCGATGCCCGAACTGGTCGCCGCCTTCCACTCGCTGGTCGGCATGGCCGCGGTGCTGGTCGCCGCCGGTGCCTTCTACGCGCCGGAAGCTTTTGGCATTCTCGATCCTGCGACCAACAAGATCGTCGCGGCAAGCCTCGTAGAAATGTCGCTCGGCGTTGCCATCGGCGCGCTGACCTTCACTGGCTCTGTGATCGCTTTCGCAAAATTGTCGGGCCGCATGAGCGGCGCCCCGATCATCCTGCCGGCCCGCCACATCATCAATATCGTGCTCGGCCTGGCGCTGGTGTTCTTCATCTATGGTCTGGTGAAGTCCGGTTCGGCGATCGATTTCTGGATCGTCACCGTGCTCGCTCTGGCGCTCGGCGCGCTGCTGATCATCCCGATCGGCGGTGCCGACATGCCTGTCGTGATCTCGATGCTCAACTCGTATTCCGGCTGGGCGGCTGCGGGCATCGGCTTCACACTGGGCAATTCGGCGCTGATCATCACCGGCGCGCTGGTCGGCTCCTCGGGCGCGATCCTGTCCTACATCATGTGCCACGCGATGAATCGCTCCTTCATCTCGGTCATTCTGGGCGGCTTTGGCGGCGAGAGCGCAGTCGCCGGTGGTGGCTCGGGCGAACAGAAGCCGGCCAAGCTCGGTTCGGCGGATGATGCGGCCTTCATCATGAAGAACGCGCAGAAGGTCATCATCGTGCCCGGCTACGGCATGGCAGTGGCGCAGGCGCAGCACGCGCTGCGCGAAATGGCCGACACGCTGAAGAAGGAAGGCGTCGAGGTGAAATACGCCATTCACCCGGTCGCGGGCCGTATGCCCGGCCACATGAACGTGCTGCTCGCCGAAGCGAATGTGCCTTACGATGAGGTGTTCGAACTCGAGGACATCAATTCGGAATTCGCCCAGGCCGACATCGCCTTCGTTATCGGCGCCAATGACGTCACCAATCCGGCGGCGGAAGACGACAAGACCTCACCGATCTATGGCATGCCGGTGCTGCAGGTCTGGAAGGCCGGCACCGTGATGTTCATCAAGCGCTCGCTGGCCTCCGGCTATGCCGGCATCGACAATCCGCTGTTCTATCGCGACAACACCATGATGCTGCTGGGTGACGCGAAGAAGGTAACGGAGAACATCGTCAAGGCGATGTGATCCTTCGGTGCCACGGCGGCGACCGATGCAAACCTTGATATGGACCGTCGCTTTGGCGACGGTCTGTTACGTTGCGGTTCTTGCGTCACTGTATTTCAAGCAACGCGACTTCATCTTTCCCATCCCGCAGACGACACGAACCTCGCCGAAAGCGGCCGGGTTCGCGCAGGCCGAAGAGCATCGGCTGATGACGGCCGACGGTGAGGCCATCATCGTCTGGCATGTGCCGGCCAAGCCATCGCGCCCTGTGATCGTGTATTTCCATGGTAACGGCGATGTCCTGGCCGCCCAGGTCGACCGCTTTCAGAAGCTGACGGCCGATGGCAACG
>CALRZK010000278.1:0-5359 GCA_943372615.1 Bradyrhizobium ivorense
AGGTGGAGCTTCGTGAACCCCTTGACGTGGGTCTCGTAGAAGATCGTCTGCTCCCAAGGGGTATCGGGCTTGCGGGGCGACCCCCATGTGAATGCAGGGTCGATGACGCGGCACTTCTGCATCAGGGAGGCGCTGTCGCTGTCGTCGAAGGACTTATCCTTGTCGGGATGGTCGAAACGGTATCCGAAAAGCTGTGGTCCCCACTTCAGTTGCCCGACAAGTTGCTTCGCGTAGGGATCGATGAGGAGCTTGTTGGGATTAAACCTGTGCCCCGCGTCGGGTTCGAACGGTCCATGCACGCGGTAGCCGTAGACGGTGCCCGGCCGGGCATTGGGAAGATAACCATGCCAGACCTCATCCGTGTATTCGGGCAGGTCGATCCTCTCGAGTTCGCGCTCGCCGCGGGCGTCGAAGAGGCAGAGTTCGACGCGCGTAGCATGCGCCGAGAACAGTGCAAAGTTCACGCCGAGCCCGTCCCACGTGGCCCCAAGCGGAAATGGTTTTCCTTCGCGAACCACCGATCCCTTGAGTCGCCGTGCCACTTGCGCCAACGAATTCGATGCCTGCTGCCTATCCATGCGACGCGCCCCCCTGATCAACATTTGGCCAACGTCCTCTTGCAATCTTCAGTTCCGCAGTGGATGGGTATCAGCTCGAGCAAGGGCAAGTCGCATTACCAACTCGGCTCGGAGTCGGGGCGGTCCTTGGTGCGACCGCCCATCGGGCGATGACCCTTTCCGAACAATGCTTCCGGCGAGTGCATCTCGGTGCTCCTCGCCTCTCCCGCGACCTGCAAGAATCGGGCGGAGGTATGTGTGTCGTCGCGGAGCCGGCTTTCGCGAGGATTGTCAGCGGTCCATGAAGGACGACGGAGGGCGCGCCATTGGGTGTGATCTGACGGCGCCGCCGTTCTGACGGGGTTCGGCTGACGCCTCCTCTTCTCCGGTCAGGGGCGGGATTCCCTGCGCGAGCGAGGTGCGTGGTCCCGGCTTGACCTCGCCGCCTCCGGAATCGGTCCTCGCGGACCGACGCGGAGGTGCGGATTCCACACGGAAATCCGGATAGCCGAGGTCACCCACGACGGTCGTCGCCCTTCCTATCTCGTTTCGGAAAAGCTATTTAAAGACATGACCTCATCCTACCGAAGGGCGTTTCCTGTCGAGGCATTGAGCGAAAGCGCTTTCGCCTTGCTCGAGAAGGCTCAAGTCCAGACGGACGAACCTTATAATCTGGACGACATCCCGGAGATCGACGACGCCCCTTCGCCGTCGTTCTGATCGCACCGGCGGATGTGTATCCCCGACGAACTACCGATCCGCAACCTTGTCGCCTACGAATATCTCTGGCTTTCTCAGGCGGGAAAGCGGGAGAATGACGAAGCACCCATGCTGATCGGCGATCCGGCTGAAGACGCCTGGATCGGCGCGGTAGGAGAACATCTTGCGATCCGCTGGGGACTGCGGGAGCCGGATCGGACCGGGCGCCTGTACACCATATGTTGTCTCTTCCCCGTTTTTCTTCCCCGATAAACCGGTCCTGCGCGTCGCGCTGCGGCGCAAACTCCATCGGCGTTTCGGTCACGCCTGCTCTTCACGTTCGCGGAGTCCTTGCAACGGGCGCGTTTTCCAGGAGCATGAAGCGGAGCCGCCCACGCGTACCGAGATCGCCCTCGCTCTGTCATTACTCGGCCAATATCCGGAGCATATCCTTGTGCCGAGCAATGCCCCGGTCGCATCTGATGCCGCCGTCAGACCTGGAAGATGCGCAGGGTGGGCAACTTTCAGATGCCGCCCGGAGGACACCATCTCGGGCCGTCTTCTTCGGAGCGACCTACCTTCCTTCCGGCCGGACATCAGGCAGGTAGGCGGCGAGAAGACCTATGGCTGGCAGGAAGGCACACACCTGGAACACGAAGTTGATTCCCGTCCAGTCCGCGACGCTCCCTAGGACGGCTGCACCGATCCCACCGATACCGAAGGCGAAGCCAAACATTATGCCCGACACCATACCTACACGGCCTGGCATCAGTTCCTGGCCGTAAACGACGATTGCCGGGAATGCGGAGGCCAGCAGGAAGCCGATCACGATGCTCAGGCAAACCGTCGCCGTGAGACCGACGTGCGGAAAGACCAGCGTGAACGGAAGTATCCCGAGTATCGAGGTCCAGATCACCGACTTCCGACCAAGACGGTCTCCGATGGGACCGCCGGCTATCGTGCCCGCGGCGACGGCAGCCAGGAAGACGAACTGAAGGACCTGAGCGTCCTTGGTCGACACGCCGAATTTATCCATCAGGCAGAAGATGTAGTAGCTGGTGAAGCTCGCCATGTAGACGTATTTCGAGAGTAGCAACGCGATCAGGACCGCCATCGTCTTCGAGACTTCGCCTCTGGAGAGGCTTGGATGGCGGACGGGCTCCGAACCATCCTTTCTTTTCGAATGCCCATTTGTACGATACCAGTGGCCCAGGCCGGAAAGGATGATGATGCCGGCCAAAGCGGCGAAGGCGAACCACGCGAGCCCTTTCTGGCCGTGAGGGAGAACGACGAACGCGGCGGCCAACGGCCCGAGGGCAGAACCGAAATTGCCGCCGACCTGGAACAATGATTGCGCGAGACCGTGCGAGCCGCCTGATGCCAACCGGGCGATGCGAGACGACTCGGGATGGAATATCGACGAACCAAGGCCCAGGAATATGCTTCCGACGAGCAGCAACGCGTAGGTTGGAGCGTATGCGAGAATGAGCAGCCCTGCCATTGAAGCAGCCATGCCCACTGGCAAAGAATACGACGTCGGCTTCCGGTCAGTGTAGTAGCCGACCAGCGGCTGCAGCAGCGATGCCGTCACTTGGTACACGAACGTGAGAAACCCCACCTGCGCGAAGCTGAGGTCGAAGCCACTCTGCAGGATCGGATAGACCGCTGGAAGAAGAGCCTGCAGCAGATCGTTCAGGAGGTGGCAGAAGCTCGTTGCCCACAGAACCGAGAATACGGTCCGAGGCCGCGTAGTGGGAATTGCTTCGATCGACACGTTCAACACTCTGTTGGAGCCACCAAGAGGATCCCGGCGCTTGAGCTTCCAACCTAACAAGGCGATACTGGCCTGCCACCAATGTTGGGTCACAAAACTACGAGACTGGGCCAATGCAGCAGATCCATGTGGAGCAGATCGACCATCTGCGCCGACCGGTCATCGGGATCGGTGCGGCATACATCGATGGGCAATTGGTCCCTCCCCACAAGCATCGCAGAGGACAATTGATTTCGCCTGCGACCGGCGTCATTGTCCTTGCCACGCCTGACGGCACGTGGGTCGTGCCACCGGAGCGCGGCGTCTGGATCCCTCCGGCCACCGAACACCACGTCCGGATGGTAGGTACGGTAAGTGTTCAAAATCTGTACTTCGAACCGGACACGGTTTTGGACTTGCCCGCGAACTGCCAAGTCGTGGGGATCTCCACCTTCATGCGCAGCATTATGGCCGAGGTCATCGCACTATCGCCGAACGACGAACCCGACCGGCGTACCGATGCGCTTCTGGAAGTGCTGACGTTCGAGATGCGACGGCTTCCGGCTCTCCCGCTTTCATTGCACTTCCCCTCAGAGGGGCCTTTGACCGATCTGTGCCGCGAACTCTTCCGCAAACCGACCATCCGTCAGACGATCGAGCATTGCTGCGAGCGGGTCAATATGAGCCGGCGCGCGTTTACCCGCCAGTTTCGCTGCGAGACGGGACTAAGCTTCGTCGCTTGGCGGCAACAGGCTTGTCTGCTGTCGGCCCTTCCGCGTCTGGCGGCCGGCGAACAGGTCACTACCGTCGCACTCGACCTCGGTTACGAAAACCCCTCGGCATTCACCCTCATGTTCAAGCGCGCATTCGGCCGCCCGCCGCTCGACTATCTTGGTCTCCGGACCTTGGCTTGAGAGCCGATATTTCATAGCCGCGTTGCCCCGGTCTATTCTCCTTCTCGGATTCCATTACCACGGATGTGGAGGTGGTGGCCGCGTGAGGTAGACCGTCTGTCCGGGAGACGACGACGAGGATGTGCCAGAGGAAGCCGTTGAGAGAACGAAACTCCTGGCAACCCTGCTCGAAGGTGACCTTTTCGCGATCGAAACCGCTCTTGAGTTCTTCGCCGTCCGTCATGCTAATCCCCGTCTGTAGCGCGCCTATCGCATCCATAGTAGCGATCGCCGCGGGCTGAGACGGCTCCTTTCCCGATCGCCCGTCCTCGAGACGCGCCGGGATCCGCCGCTCCGACTGGCTTCAAGGCGGCCCGAAAGCTCGTGCCAGCATTTCGTCCTCCTCCGGCGTCAGTTTCGGAACGTTCACATGCACGACATCCACCATGGGCATACGGCTGCCGACGGAACCGAAACGTTCCCCGAACTCGCGTTTTACGGCGGTGATCCTCTTCGTGTAGTCGGCCAGCGCTCGGGCATCCGGAAGAGCCAGCACGATCCGGTCGAATAGCCATGCCAGTCCGAAAGCACGCGCTACCCAGTCTCCGCCGCGGCTGAGATACAGCTTCGGATTATTGTAGGGTCCGATCACCATGACGGCCACCCGCTCGGCGGGATCGCGGGTCGTCTCGAAGACGTAGTCCAGTGTTTGCCCCATCGGATCGTTCCTCACGTCGTTCGCGATCTGCTTCACCTCGCTCTCCGTCAGATCACGGACGGCGGACGTCACGTACGGTTTGGCCGCGCCGGCATAGGCCCGCTCCAACGCAATACCCGTCTTGCCGGCATAGCCGGATGGCCGGGCGTCCTTCGCCGCCCTGTTGATCGTGCGCACATTTCCTACGCCGCCCGCCCAATCTTCGGCCGCCGCTAAGGCGCCATCCGGGTCGTAGGAGAACCAGCGCGCGACCGCTTCGACGATCGAGAGCGGCGCATTATTCAGATGCCGGTAAGCGGCCGAGTCCGCCGCTTTGAGGCGCTCGAGAAATTCGTAAGCCGCGATGGCACGCCGGAGTGCGGAGGTGTCCGTGTGGCCGCTCTGCTGGTGGGCGATCGCCTGCATTTCGATCTCGCGCGCACCGTGGGGCACTCCTTGTAGTTGGGAAATGGCCCGCCGCGCCTCCACATGCCAATTCCTCCTCATGGCTCCGAATCCGTCGACGTTGAAGGGTATAATATTACTTCGCGGGCTGACCGGATCGGCCATAACGAGACATATCGTTGCTTTGTAGCTTGATTTAGGCTACAAAGCCTCTCACGGGCTAGTGTCTCGCTGGTACTGGAAAGGAATCGCAGGTCCATGCTGCAGCATAATTCAGGCGACAACCGCGGACAATATCGCCTCGGAGCCGAGGAGGTTTCCGCCCGGTTGAGCATTGCGAAATCCACCCTAAACG
>CALRZK010000279.1:0-5342 GCA_943372615.1 Bradyrhizobium ivorense
GGATCGGCCACTGACGCCATTTCGAGGCAGGCCGCACAAACGAAAACAGCCCCGCTTGCGCGAGGCTGTTGCCGCTGATCGTCGCTTTGTTAGCGAACGATGATTGTCCGGCCGCGGTGGCCATGACGATGACCGTGGCGCGGGCCGTAATAGGCGCGGCTACCGCGGTAGCCGTGACCACGGTGATAACCGGGGCCGCGATGATAGCCGCGGTGGCCGCCGTGAGAGCCACCACCGCCGATCTGGACGTTGATGCCCTGCGCCGACGCCGAGGTGGTCGGCACGGTTACGTAAAGAAGACCTGCAGCAGCGGCCAGCATAGCGAGTTTCTTGAACATAGTGTCCCTTCCTTTGAAATCTGGCGGGACAAGTCGGCATCGCTGCGAAAGTTCCCATTTGACGCAAAGCTTTCAAATTTCGTTTGCATCAACTTTTCCGCGCGCGGGAACTGCGCAACTAAATATGCGTTTTCACGCAATGACCGACGCACCGAAACATCGTGATGACAACAGACGATCCAAGCGAGATGAGAAGATTTCGCCGGCAGGCACGCATGACAAGCCGCATCTGACCGATGAGCACAAAACACCGGGCACTGGCGTACTGCCAGACAAGGATCATCCGGAAGTCGAAGGCCCGACGGGATGATCTGTGACATCCCTCACAAAACTGACGCGTTCACGTCATCACAGGTTCTTATGCGATCGCTAACCTCACATTAACGATCACGACTCACAGTGGTCATCAAGTTAGCGCTCGCCGGATGTACGCCTGCGCAGGAAATGGCTCGGAGCTTTCGGTTCCGGGTCATTTTTGTTTTCGGCTCTATTTTGGCGTCGGCTATACGTCGCTTTGTTCCATATGGCTGCATTGCCCCTGCGGCATGAACGATGCGCAGATCCACACGTTGCCTATCCGAGACGAAGGAGAAGCAACATGAAAAGAACAGCACTCGCCCTCGCGACCATCGCCGCCCTCGGCGCGGCCACCATCACCACCAGGCCCGCGGAAGCGCGCGGCGGACGTGGCGCAGCGATCGGCCTTGGTTTGGCAGCCGGCGCATTGGTCGCTGGCGCGGCAGCCAGCAACGCTTACGGCTACGGTCCCGGCCCCGGCTATTATGGCGGTCGCCGCTACTATGACGGCCCGCGCTATTACGACGGTCCAAGGTATGGCTACTATGGCGGCGGCCCGCGCTATTACCGTAGCTACGGCTATTACTGAGAACCGTGACGACGAAGGACCGGAGCAATCCGGGCCTTTTTCGTGCATCGTTGCATTGTGACAGTCCGACCGGCTTGCACCATGGCGGGAACGACGATACAGGATGCGTCGGCGGAGCGTAGCGCAGCCCGGTTAGCGCACTAGTCTGGGAGACTAGGGGTCGGAGGTTCGAATCCTCTCGCTCCGACCAATCATTTCAAAGACTTAGACGTTTTTCACACCAGCGGCGGGCACTACCGGTGGATGACGGATCATGTGTACATCCGAGCACGCGATACACGCCCCTCGTGTTGACAATGTGTACACAGGCGGTCACTTTCCATTTGAAAATTGGAGAAGTGTGTCATGGTCGCCGTCACACCAAAGCGCCCGTCGCAGGGTTCAAAATCCCGGTCGGCACGCAGTAGCGCGAACATCCACATTCGCGCCCCCGAACAAACCAAACATCTCATCGACACCGCAGCATCGGCGATGGGTAAGACCCTGAGCGAATTCGTGCTCGACAGCGCGCGCCAGCGCGCCATCGACATCCTGCTCGATCAACGCTTATTCATTCTCGATGCCGACAAATATGATGCGTTTCTGGAGGCGCTTGACCATCCGCCCAAGGCCGGTCCTGCGCTGAAGGCGCTGATGCAGCGTCAGCCGCTGTGGCAGAGCTGAAAGGCTCCATATCCCGTCGCCTTTCACCGCCCGTTCGTCTCAACGCGGCGCATGATCTCGGCCCGTTCGACTGCGGCAACGAGGCGCTTACGACCTGGCTCAAATCTCACGCGCGAGTCAGCGAAGGTCAATCCGCCCGCACCTATGTCGTTTGCCTGGAAGATATTGTGGTCGGCTATTACTGCATAGCCACCGGCAGCGTTGAGCGACGCGCGCTCCCATCAAAAATGAAACGTCAGCAAGGTCTGCCGAACCAGGTGCCGGTCGCGATCATCGGTCGCCTCGCACGCGATGTGACCTATCGCGGCACATCGCTGGGTCAGGATCTGTTGCGAGACGCTCTCACGCGTATCGTATCAGCCTCGCAGATCATTGGTATCCGCTGCGTTCTCGTTCACGCGATCGACGACAACGCAGCCCGGTTTTGGAAAGCAAACGAGTTCATCGAATATCCGGGCGGTTCGCGAACTTTCTTCTTACCCGTCGAGACGATCATCGACGCGATACAGGCGTCGTAGCGACCGGAGAAAGCGGCCTATTGACCGCTATCCTTCATCGCCGCATCCAGCGCGCGGCGGGCGGCGAGCAGTTCTTCCAGCACCAGTTCCAGCCGCTCGCGGTCAAGCGAGCGAACCTGCGGGGGCGGTTGCGTAGACGGCTGGGGATTTAAACGCGGCTGCGGCGCAGGATTCGCACGAACGGCCGGCATCGGATTGGCACGGCTCATCGACGCCGGATCGGTACGACCGATGGCCTGCTGCAGACGCGGCTCGACGCGCGGTGCGGCGCGCATCGCAGGATCGGTGCGGACCTCCGGCGCTCGCGCCGGCGGCGGGCGGACGTCGGGAGCCTTGCGGGCGGCGACCGGCTCAGGCTCGGCCTCTTCCTCTTCTTCCCCTTCCTCAGATTCGTCTTCTTCGGACTCCTCGTCCTCCGACTCTTCCTCTTCGGCCTCGTCTTCCTCGCCGTCTTCTTCGTCGGCTTCCTCTTCCTCGGTTTCCTCCTCCTCCTCGTCGCCTTCCTCAGAGTCCTCCTCGTCGGACTCCTCCTCTTCTTCGGCGTCTTCGGATTCCTCGTCAGAGGCTTCTTCTTCGTCTTCGGCCTCTTCGTCTTCCAGCTCTTCTTCGGCCTCTTCTTCAGGCTCGTCTTCGACCACCGGTGCCTTCGCAGCCGGCCGGTTCATGAGCGGGGCGGCCGAGGACATCCGCGGCTCCGACCCGGACGCGCGCGCGGGCACAGGCGCGAAAGCCGGCGTGGCCTCTTCGTCCACCAACCCCTGCACCGCCTTGATGCCGTTCTCTTTGAGAATCCGCTGCACACCACGGATCGTGTAGCCCTCGCCATACAGCAACCGGCGGATGCCGCGCAGCAGATCGACGTCGTCCGGGCGATAATATCGCCGGCCGCCGGATCGCTTCATGGGCTTGATTTGAGAGAACCGCGTTTCCCAGAACCGCAGCACATGCTGCGGGACATCGAGGTCGTCGGCGACCTCGCTGATGGTCCGAAACGCATCCGGCGCTTTATCCAAGTGCTGGATTCCTGTCGTTCATCTCTCGGTTAATTCAATCGTGGTCTTGGCCGTTACTCACGGCGTCCGTATTGCCGTTGATGCGCTGTTTCAGGATCGCCGAGGGCTTGAACACCATCACCCGCCGCGGCGAGATCGGTACTTCCGTGCCCGTCTTCGGATTACGCCCGATGCGCTCGCCTTTACTGCGCACCATGAAGGAGCCGAACGACGACAGCTTCACTGTCTCGCCCTTTTCCAGACAATCCGTGATCTCTTTCAGAACAAGTTCAACAAACGCAGACGACTCGGTGCGCGACAAGCCTACCTTTTGATAGACCGCCTCACACAGATCCACGCGTGTGACTGTTTTTCCCGTGCCCGTCATGCCAGCCCCAAATACTTCTCGGCGAACCGAAATTCGTCACGGAAACTAGGAGGTTAACGAGGCCGGGTCAACACCGCATACCGCTGCAAGCGCATGGAAAGTCATGACAATTTGAGCTGTTGTGGTTTTGCCACCATCAGCTCGGCGTCACCAGCGAACCAGCGCCGAGCCCCAGGTGAAACCACCGCCCATGGCTTCGAGCAGTACCAGGTCACCCTTCTTGATGCGCCCGTCATTGACCGCAACAGAGAGCGCCAGCGGGATCGAGGCCGCCGAGGTGTTGCCATGGCGGTCGACCGTGAGCACGACCTTGTCAGGTGCAATATGCAATTTGTGTGCGGACGCATCGATAATGCGCTTGTTCGCCTGATGCGGCACGAACCAGTCGATGCTTTCCGCATTTGCACCCGTCGCAGCGAAGGCATCGACGATCACATCGGTGATCATACCAACCGCATGCTTGAAGACCTCGCGGCCTTCCATGCGAAGATAACCGACGGTCTGGGTCGAGGACGGGCCGCCATCGACGAACAGTTTTTCCTTGTGCCGGCCATCAGAACGCAGATGCGTGGTGAGCACGCCGCGATCGGCGGTCGTTCCTGCCCCGTCCTGGGCTTCGAGCACCACGGCGCCGGCGCCATCGCCGAACAGCACGCAGGTGCCGCGATCGGTCCAGTCGAGAATGCGCGAAAAGGTTTCGGCGCCGATCACCAGCGCGCGCTTGCCGGCGCCGGTGCGCAGCAGGCTATCCGCGGTGGTCAGCGCGAAGATGAAGCCGGAACACACCGCCTGCAGGTCGAACGCCGCACCGTGGGTGATGCCGAGCGCGTTCTGCACAGCGACAGCGGTGGCCGGGAACGTATTGTCCGGCGTCGAGGTGGCCAGCACGATCAGGTCGATGGACTGCGCATCGATACCCGCATTCTTCAGCGCGGCCTGCGCCGCCTTGATGGCGAGATGCGAGGTGAACTCGCCTTTCGCCGCGATGTGGCGCTGCTGGATGCCGGTCCGCTGGACGATCCACTCGTCCGACGTATCGACTTTCTGGGCCAGTTCAGCATTGGTGAGGATGCGCTCCGGCAGATAGGAGCCGCAGCCGAGCACGACCGAACGTATCACGAGACAGCCTCCTGCGCGGCCGCGGGCGCTGGCGAAGCGCCATGATCACGGTCGAGCGTTTGATTGATTTTGTTGAGAAGGTCGTAGCGGACCATGTCGTAACCGACATCCACCGCATAAGCGAAACCATCGGCATCGGTGCCACCATGGCTTTTCACCACGATGCCCTTGAGGCCGAGAAACACGCCGCCATTGGACTTCGACGGATCCATCTTGTCGCGCAGCGCCTTGAAGGCGTTCTTGGCGAACAGATAGCCGATCTTGGCGCGCCAGGTGCGGCTCATCGCCGAGCGCAGGAATTCGGCGAGTTGGCGCGCCGTGCCTTCGGCAGCCTTCAGCGCAATATTGCCGGAAAAGCCCTCGGTGACGATGACATCCGCATCGCCCTTGCCGATGCCGTCGCCCTCGACGAAGCCGATGAATTTCATCTGCGGCAGG